>WFSM01000155.1 GCA_015485945.1 Candidatus Bipolaricaulota bacterium
AAGACAATTCATCGGATATTCGAGAACAAATCGGTGAGCCACCTGTTCCCGCTTCATTGATAATCAGGAGAGGACATGTTTACACTGAACGCGAAATTGAGGACCGAAGGAAAGGCAAACGCCCTGCGCCGGCAGGGGGTAGTCCCGGCTATTATGTACGGACCGACGATCGACTCTACCCCAATCGTTGTTGAACAACGTGAGCTGAGGCGCGTTTTTTCCCAGATCACGCGCTCGTCACGGATCGAGCTTGCATTGGGCAAGGATGGTCAGGCCAAGAAGTTCGATGTGTTCGTCAAATCGATCCAGTACAACTCGCTCACCGACGAGCCGATTCACGTCGATTTCTACCACCCCGACATCGGTCACCCGCTGCGGCTGCACGTGCCAGTTAAGATCGTGGGCGAGGCCCCGGGCGTGAAGGCGGGCGGGATTCTGAACGTCCTGTTTCGCACCGTACGCGTACACGGGCTGCCCAAGGACATCCCGGCGATCATCGAGCTTGATGTGAGCGAGCTCGAAATTGGGGACGCAATCCGCGTGCGTGACGTCGACTTTGGTAACGTCGAACCGCTGCTTGCCCCCGAGCGAGCATTGGTAGCCGTAGTTGCTCCGCGCGGCCTTGAGGAAACCGTGATCGGCGAGATCGAGGAAGAGGTCACGGAGGAAGGCGAGCTCGAGGAGGAGACCCCTGCTCAGGCTGCGGAAGAAGAATCCGCCTAACGCGCGCCGGGCCGTGTTCGGTCTGGGAAATCCCGGACCGGAATATGCCCTCACTCGTCACAACGTCGGGTTCCAGGTGATCGACCTCTACCGCAAACAGTACATTCCGCGCCGACCGGGGAAGATCACTTGTTCCGCCGTTGTGTATCGCCATGATGACTTTCTCGTCGTCAAGCCGCTCACTTACATGAACGACAGCGGGAGGGCGGTGCGAGCGGTGGTCGACCGGTTTGGGCTCGCTCCCGAGGATATCCTCATCGTGTACGACGACCTCGACCTTCCCCTGGGACGAATGCGCATTCTGCCCCAGGGTGGCCCGGGAACCCACAAGGGGATGCGGTCAGTGCTCGCTGCTCTGGGAACTGAGACCGTGCCGCGGTTGCGAATTGGAATTGAAGTGGAGAATCGGCACGTGGACGCGGTTGAGTTCGTTCTCGCCCGGTTTCCCGAACATGAATGGAAGGCGCTTGTTCCGATCCTGAACCGAGCGGCGGACGCGGTTGAGGTATTCCGTACCGCGACGCTCGATACAGTGATGAACCGGTTCAATCGGCGCGACCCCGATGTTGCGCCGCCGTCTTCGAAAGCTATACTTTGACGCGAACCGCGGATTAGGAGGATAAATGTACGACCGATTCTCGCGCGAGTCGATGGAGATCATCGCGCTTTCTCAGGAAGAAGCGGAGACGTGGCGCCATAGTTACGTCGGCACCGAGCACCTGCTGCTCGCGTTTCTCAAGGTCAAGGGAAGCGACGTGTACCGGTTTTTAACCACCCACGGGGTGAACTACGCTAAGGTGGCGTCGATTTTGGAACAAGAAAAGGGTCACGGCGAAGTGCGCCTGTCCGCCGACGACCTCGAGCCGACTCCGCGACTGAAGCACGTAATGAAGATCAGCTTTGAGGAAGCGCGCCGTGCCGGCCAGACCACAATTCGCCCCGAGCACTTGTTGATGGGGATGTTGCGCGAGGGCGAAGGGACCGGAGCGGCGATTCTGCTCCATCTTGGAATCGACCTCAACAAGACGCGCGCCTACTTTCTCCCGTCGGCCGGAATCGGGATGGCGATTCGTTCCTCCCGCCGCCAACAGAAAAAGGGCGACCTGTCCGAGTTCGGCCGCAACCTGATTGAGGAAGCGGAGGCGGGCCGCCTCGACCCGGTGATCGGCCGCGAAGAAGAGATGGAGCGCATTATCCAGACCCTGGTGCGGCGCAAAAAGAACAACCCGGCGCTGATTGGAGAGTCGGGCGTGGGCAAGACGGCGATCGTCGAGGGACTGGCACAGAAGATCGTCGCCGGCGATGTCCCGTCGCTGCTGCGGTCCAAGGAGATCATCGAGCTCGATATGGCATCGATCGTCGCGGGGACGAAGTACCGCGGCGAGTTCGAGCAGCGCCTGAAAAACCTGATTGACCAGGTGATGCAGTCGGATAACGTCATCCTGTTCATCGACGAGCTCCAGACGGTGGTCGGCGCCGGCGGCGCCGAGGGAGCGATCGACGCATCGTCAATCCTCAAACCACCACTCGCCTCGGGGGCGATTCAGTGCATCGGCACCGCCACTCCGGATGAGTACCGCAAGTCGATCGAGAAGGATCCCGCTCTCAAACGGCGGTTCAAGACGATCATGATCGAGGAACCGACCGTGGAGGAAACGGTGAAAATTCTCAAAGGGCTGCGCCCCCACTACGAGAAGCACCACGGGGTGAAAATCACCGACGATGCCCTCTATCAGGCGGCGCGGCTCGCTGACCGCTATGTCACTGATCAGTTCCTTCCCGATAAGGCGATCGACCTCATCGACGAGACTGCGGCACGCATCAAGCTCCGCAGTTCACGCGTACCGGACGAAGTGCGGGAGCTGGTGGAAGAGCTGGACGAGGTCGCAGAGCGGGAACGGGAAGCGGTCGCGGCGCAGGACTACGAGGAGGCAGCGCGGCTGCGTGACCACCGCGAGGAACTCACGCAGAGTATCGAGGAGCAGAGCGCGGATTCCTACAGCGCCGAAGAGCTCGCTGCTACCGGTAAGGACATCGCGCGGATGGTGTCGATGTGGACCGGGGTTCCGATCGGTCACGTTCAGGAAGAGGAAACGGTGCGGCTCGTCAACATGGAGGAGAAAATTCACGATCGCTTGATCGGCCAAGATGAGGCGGTAAAGGCCGTTTCTCGCTCGATCCGCCGCGCCTACGCCGGGGTGAAAAACCCGCGCCGGCCGGTGGGGGTATTCATGTTCCTCGGCCCAACCGGAGTGGGAAAGACCGAACTGTCCAAAACCCTAGCCGAGTTCCTGTTCGGAGA
>WFSM01000156.1 GCA_015485945.1 Candidatus Bipolaricaulota bacterium
GACTGCTTGAACTATTCCGGTAAACATCGACAATTGCCAGTTTAGCGAAACGGGTTTGCGTTATCAATGAAGTTGCAAACATGCATCCTGTTGGATACCCTCTTCATCTGGAGGTTGTCGTGCGCAAATTCATTCTGGGTACACTGCTCGGGCTCATATTCATCACCGTCGTCGGAGTGATCGCGTTCGGAAAGGCACAGCCGATCACGTACCACATGTACGCGGAAGGGGCGAATGGCGCGTATAAGGTAATCGAGGTCGAGACTGGGCTTGTCGACTACGTGTTTTCCGAGAATCACGGGACGATGAAGAGTGCCTACCTCTATTTTGCCCCCTACGGTTCGCGGGTGGAGGAACTTGTCCCCGGAACGACCACTACCGCCAAAGACGGGAAATACTTACGGAAATACATGGCAGGCACTGTGTTCCCATTCACAGTAACCACCAATCCGAAGAACGTTCAATCCGGAGGGTACACGCTCGCCCCGCCGCGGGTGCCCGGGCCGCACGAGTTTGAACTCATGTTCACCGGCACAGTCGCCGGGATGAAGATCACAAAGCAGTTTATCCTCCACAACGATCCCTATTACAACCTTAATTTTACACTGCGGGTCGACAATCCATCCAGCAAGCCCGTTCCCCTGTTCTTGATCCTCGGTAGTTATATTCCGACTTCCAAGGGACCGAGTCTGGTTTATGAGTTCGACGGCAGTGCCAGCCCCGCTCCACTGGCGCCGGGGTCGTACACGTCGTTCGACGGAATCGGACTGATGAATAAAGCAGTCGTATTCTTTCTCAAGACAACCGGTGTATCCGGCGTCACTCCGTTTATCACCGCCCCCGATACCGGGCATGAAGTATTCGGAATCAAGATCACCGCTCCCGTAGGCAAGAGCTCATACTCGTTCCCGATGTACACCGGGCGGCGGCGATATCTCTTGATGAACGCGGTTGGTCTGGGAAGCTTAGACAATCCGGGCACCGGCGCGCGGATGATCATCCCAGTCGTGCAATTTTTGGATTGGTTGTACCAGTACACCGGCAACTACGGGTGGGCGATCATCCTGTTTACCCTTATCACCAGGCTGGTCCTGTTCCCGCTGATGCGGAAGCAGTACCACTCGATGGCCAAGATGCAGAAGATCCAACCCAAACTTGCCATCATCCAGAAACGGTTCAAGGACGACCGCCAGCTTCTGCAGCAGAAGATGATGGAACTGTACAAGAAAGAAGGAGTGAACCCGATGGGTGGGTGCCTGCCGATGGTCATCCAACTCCCGATATTGATCTTGCTGTGGAAGGCGATTCTATACGCAAGTGAAGCGATTCACTTCTCACCGGGGTTTATGTGGATTCCTGACCTCAGTTTACGTGACCCGTACTTCATTCTGATCATCGTTACCACCGGGATAATGATACTCCAGCAGCGCCTGATGATGCCGATGACATCCGGTCAGACGACCGGATCACAAAAGTATATGGGGTATTTGTTCCCGATTATCATGGCGTTCTTCTTCTGGAACTTCCCGGCCGGGTTGTGGCTGTACTATCTCCTTACTACACTGTCCCAAGTCGGCCAGCAGGCGTTCGTCAATTGGGAACTGGCACGGGCGGAGGCGGCAAATCCTCCTGCCACAGCACCGGAGCTATCAGGGGAGGAACAGGGCGATGGAATCACAGATGGAGACGATAACCGGGGCGATTAGGGCTTACTTGTCCGAACTTCTTGCCATCATGGAGGAAGAAGCGACGTTTGAGATCGAAGGGGATACGTGCGACGACCTCTACGTTAATCTTACCGGCAGCCTGTTTTCTCTTCCCGAAGAGCGTCCCGTGCTCACCGCGCTCCAACACCTGCTGCGTATCTATCTCCGCCGTGCGACTGGTAAGGATTGTGAGATTATCCTTGATGTGAATGGAGCGGTGAAACGCCGCCGTGCCGAGCTGATCCGGTTTGCCCTCACGGCAGCGGAATCAGTGCGCCGCGAACACAAACGGATTCGGCTTAATCCAATGCCCCGCAGCGACCGGCGGACGATTCACATCACCCTCGCCAACTTTCCCGGAGTGCGGACGTACAGCGTGGGGAAGGGAGAACAACGGCGGGTGGTGATCGAACCGGAAGAGGTATGAACGCGCCTGACACGATCGCTGCGATTTCCACTCCGCTCGGCGACGGCGGGATTGGGATTGTTCGCATGAGCGGCCCGCGTGCGGTCGAGATCGCCGAACGGGTCTTTCGACCAAACTCCCGCATTAGGCTCTCTCAGGTTCCCACCCACACCCTGCACTACGGGTTCATCGTCGATGGCACCCGCAAAATCGACGAAGTGTTGGTAGCGGTCATGCGCGCCCCGCGCACGTACACGCGTGAGGACATCGTTGAGGTCAACTGTCATGGCGGCATCGCGGCGGTTCGTGCTATTCTCGATCTCCTTCTGCACGCCGGCGCCCGGCTGGCCGAGCGAGGAGAGTTCACCAAACGCGCGTTTCTCAACGGACGTATCTCGCTGGACCAAGCTCAAGCCGTGCTCGACGCCGTTCGTGCCCAGACACGCCTCGGGCTGGAAGCAGCGATCGACCGCATTAGCGGCCGATTCTCCCGTGAGATCGCGGTGTTACGTGACGAGATCGCAGGGGTACTCGCGGAGATCGAGGTAGGGATCGACTACCCGGATGTGGACACCGAATTGGGATCGCTCCTGCCGGCAGTGCAGCGGCTGTACGCTGCCGCTCAGGACCTCGTCCGCCGTGCGGCCCGCGGTCGCGTGGTACGGGAAGGGCTGACCGTGGCGATCATTGGCCGGCCGAATGTGGGCAAGTCCACACTGTTGAACGCGCTCCTCGCCGAGGAACGGGCAATCGTCACCCCGATTCCGGGGACAACGCGGGACACAGTGGAAGAAGTGGTGGAGATTTCCGGCATCCCGGTGCGGCTTATCGACACCGCTGGACTGCGGACCCCGACGGATACAGTCGAGGAGGAAGGAGTAAAACGGGCGCGGCGCGCGGTGGACCGTGCCGATTTGCTCATTCTCGTCATTGACGGCAGCGTGTCTCTGACCTCGGAGGATCGCGATCTCCTCACCACCGCATGGGGAAAGCCGACGATTCTTGCGGTGAACAAGACCGACCTTCCTGCCGTTGTCGACACCACTGCGATTAACCCCAAACCGTACGCTGGGGTGTACAAGATTGCCGCGAAGACGAACGCGGGCGTAGCGAAATTGGCCCAAGGAATGATGGATTCAGTCCTTGCCGGCGGCATTCCGGCCGCGGGGTCGTTCTTGCTCCTCGATACGTGGGAGCGCGACCTGTTGTACCACACCCAGGCTTCCCTTGGGCGTGTAGTGGATGCAGTGGTAGCCGGGCTCACCCCGGATATGATCGCCGAGGAGCTGCGCACTGCGTACACCGAAGCGGGCAAACTTCAAGGAATCGATATCTCCGAGGACGTGCTCGACAAGATCTTCGCGCGGTTCTGTGTGGGAAAGTGACATCTGTCCCGCTCGGAGCGGACGAGCGCGGAAGATCGGTCGTCAATTTGTCCTTTTCTGGCTAGACAAATTCACTACACTAGTGGCAATCATGGTGAAGTGGAAGAATGCGGTGCTGTACCTCGTGCGGGTGGCGGCCGTCCCTGCGGTGCTGCTTTTGCTGGTGGGGCCGCGGCGTGAGCTGATCGGAATCACAGTTGGAATCGGCCTGTTGATGCTTCCGGTTGCCCGTGGGCGGGTATGGGCAATCGTTCTCCCCGTCGGTGCTGCGATCGCAGCAGTGGTGGCTGGGTTTCGCATCCAATTCATCACCAACCCGACGGGCGGGTACGTATACTTCACCCACACTGCGTTTGTGATCACATTTCTGTGGATAGCTGCCATGCTCGGCGTCCGCGCTGAGCTGGAACGGCGTCTGCCGCATCATCCGCTTCAGGTGATGATTGACGCGGTGCTGGTGCTAAACGCTGTTTTTCTCGTGGCCATTTCTCCGCAGGCGCGCGCTAACCATCTCGCAATTGCGCTTGTCATTGCCGGACTGGTCGTTCTGATTACGTATAAGTTTCTTCCCCGCCGTGGCGGATACGCGCCGGAACACGCGGTCATCGCGTTTATCTTTGCCGCATTCGGGATCAGTGGCGCAGTGAAGGGCGCGGTGTCCATCTCCCTGCTCGGGCCGCTGGCCGTACTCGGTGTGCCGTTTTTGATCACGGCGCGGGCATACTTTTCACCGGCGACGGAGGCGGTTCTTCCTCACTGGTTTCGGAAAAATCGCTATTCTCAGTACGAATTCGTCGGCGCGGTGTTTCTCGTGACGACCGCGTTGGTAAGCGCCGCGATCATCGCTGCGCATCATCCCATTGGGTATGCGTTCATTCCCGCTGCCGTCATCCCTGCGGGTTACGGCTGGGATCGGCTGCGGCGACGGGTGGCGCGGTTCGTTGATATAGATACGGAGCGGGGTGGGTTATTCGGGATCAGGTTCGCGCCCATCACCCTGGACCAAGCGATGGAGCGGGTACAGGGCATGATCGGAATCCCGGGGCCGGCACGGATCGTCGTCACCCCCAATCCCGGTGCGGTGCTTGTCAGCATGCGCGATCCAGCGCTGCGAGCGGCGTACATAAATGCTGACCTCGTTCTTGCGGACGGGATCGGAATTGTGTGGGCACTGCGTGGGTTGGGGCGTCCGGTGCCGGCGCGGGTGACTGGGGTTGACCTCACCGTCCGCCTCATGAGGTGGGCGGGAACACGTGGCACCCGTGTGTTTCTCCTCGGCGGGAGGCCGAGAGTGGCGCAGCGGGCGGCACAACGGTTGCGAGCCCGGTTCCCCGGAATCAATATCGTGGGGGCACACCACGGTTACTTCACTGCCGATGCAGATGTTATTTCTCAAATCGCAGCGGCACGGCCGGATATCGTACTTGTGGGAATGGGAGTCCCTCGTCAGGAGCGATTTATGCTCGCAGCACGAGCGGAGCTCTCCGGCGCGGTGTTGATCGGAGTTGGGGGAACGCTCGATCTGCTCGCCGGTCTGATTAAACGTGCACCGCAGGCATGGCAGCAGTGGGGGCTGGAATGGGTGTATCGCACCGTGCATGAGTCGCACCGCATAAAGCGGGTGTGGGATATTCCTCGGTTCATCGCGTTGGTATTGACGTTACGGGCGGTGTCCGCACTCGCCTCCGCCACGCCTATTCGTCCACCAGATCGACCCCTTCCACTTGCACCGTTCCCCGCCAATCGTCGAATCCGGGACGAAAGATAAGCCCGTTTCCGCTTGCCTGCTCAAACGCCTCG
This sequence comes from Candidatus Bipolaricaulota bacterium, assembly GCA_015485945.1. GTDB lineage: Bacteria > Bipolaricaulota > Bipolaricaulia > UBA7950 > UBA9294 > S016-54. The sequence continues at coordinate 5,298 of WFSM01000156.1, forward strand.
ATGTGCCGTCCCATGCGAAATGCAATCAACGGCAGGCTGACGCCATTCTGGCTGACGGTGCCCTTCAGGTGTTGCTTCTGGGCGCCAACAAGAGACAGATTGGAGAACAGGCAATCGGGTAGGTGAAACAGTGGCGGTGGATTTCCCGGTCCGTACGGGGCGAGCGAGCGGATGTTTGCGTAGAACCGCGTGTCGATCTGCGCCGCATTGATCGAAGCGTCGAAGCGGCGCTTCTTCTTGTGGTCCGCTGGGCGACGTTGGACGGCACAGTCGATGAGGCGGTCACGGAGGAGCGGAAGAAGTTCATTTTTCACCGTAAAACCGGCGGCCATCTTGTGCCCGCCATAGTGCAAAAAGAGGTTGGCATTGTCCCGTAGACACGCGATTATGTCAAACCCGTCTACGCTGCGGCACGATCCGCGGCTCACCTTGTCCCCGCGCGAGATGATCACCGTAGGCACGCGGTAGCGCTCGGCGAGGTTGGACGCAGCGAGCCCGATAATCCCCTCGTTCCAGTACTTGCCGGATAGGATGATCATTCCGTCCCGCTGGGGATCGCTTCCCGATCGCACTAGCTCGTCAGCGGCCTGAGCGATTAGATCACCCTGAGCCACTTCGCGGTCGCGGTTGTAGTCGAGCAGGACCTCGCTCAGGTATTCGGCGCGTTCCTGTACCTTGGTGGTGAGGAGGAGAAACGCGACTTTGGGGTCGCCGGCCCGGTTTGCCGCGTTGAGCTTCGGAGCGATGATGTATCCGATGTCTGATGCCGTGAGTCGTTTGGGGTTGATGGATAGCCGATTCATCAGCACCCGCAGTCCCAGCGACGCCCCCTCGCCGCGGGCGATGACGGCGAATGCCTCCCGCACCAACGCGCGGTTTTCAACTTCACCACCGGCGGCGAGGGGAACAAGATCGGCGATCGTTCCCAATCCAACGAGATCAAGCAATTGGTACGGCACCGGTTTTCCCAACCGTTCGTACAGTGCGCTCAGAAATTTATACGCTACTCCCACCCCAGCGAGATGTTGGTTGGGATACGTTTCTCCGGGAAGCTGGGGATCAATAATGGCAACGGCGGGAGGCAGTTCGGCCGGAGGTACATGGTGGTCAGTGATGACCGTATCAACTCCGGCTTCGCGCAGCATAGCGACCTCGTCGACGTTGGAAATTCCGCAGTCGACGGTGATGACGAGGTTAAATCCCTCATCGATCGCGCGCAGTACGAACGCCCGCGATAGCCCGTGACCGTGGCGGCGGTCGCCCACTTCTACTTTGATTGTGCTTCGGGGAAACAGCGGGGCGAGACCGAGATAGAGGATCGCGGCACCGGTAAGTCCGTCGACGTCGAAATCGCCGTGGATGAACACCCGTTCGCCACGTGAGATCGCCACGATGACGCGCTCCATTGCGGCGTCCATTCCAGATAGGGATAACGGTGAATGAAACTGAGATGCACCCGGATCGAGCAGATTTCGCCATTCTGCACCGCCACGGTGCGCCAGTAAAGCGCCCAGTGCAGGTGCGCAACCGAGGGAAGCGACTATTTCACGGACGAGGTGTTCATCCGGGGCGGGATCGGGCTCCCACTCCCTTCCCTGAACGAGGAGGGAATTCATTTAGCCCGCTTCGCTCCCACCTTTAGGGTCCAAGCGTATACAATCGGGTTGGCGATATACATCGACGAGTACGTTCCCACGATTATCCCGATCATCAATGCCAACGAGAATCCGCGCAGCACTGCCCCTCCGAATATGAACATGATGACGACCGGAAGGAACGTGGTGAATGAGGTGTTCATCGTGCGGGAGAGCGATTGGTTAACGCTGCGGTTGATGAGCTCGAAAATCGATGCTTTACGGTCGATTCTTAGATTCTCCCTGATTCGATCAAAAATAACGATAGTGTCGTTCAACGAGTAACCGATGATCGTGAGGAACGCTGCTACCGTGTCCAGGTTCACTGAAATGTGGAACAGTGCGAACACACCAGCGGCGATCGATACGTCGTGGATCAGTGCCACCACTGCCCCGACCGCGTAACGGAGGCGGAATCGCCACGACACGTATAACAGAATCACGACAAATGACAGCAGGACCGCTTGCCAGCCCTTCGATGCCAATTCCCGACTTACTTGATGCCCGATCGAGCGCCGGCTCATACCACCGGATGCAACCGGGAGGTTTTTCTTCAGCGCTGCCGCGACTTTGCTGATCGTGTCCTGGTTTGCTTGCACGTCAAGCTGAGTTGTGATTACCTTGGTGTTCTGCCCAACGATGTCTTGGATAACACTCTTCGAGAGATCGACCGGAGACTTTACATTGCTGAGGACCTTGCGGACCTCCGCTGTTGACACCGGCTTAGTAAACTTGACGGTGAATTCCGTCCCGCCGGTAAAATCGATCCCTGGGTTTAATCCACGCACTGCAGGGATGAGTAAAATCCAACTTACAACCACGAAAGTTATCGAGAGAGGAACAAAGAACTTCGCCTTGCCCAGGAAATCGAAGTGATGCATGTGCTAGCCTCCTACCCCTAGCTTAGGCCGATTGAATCTTTTTCGTCCACCGCGACTTGATCCGACTCGCCTTGTTCTTGTGAAACGCATGTCGCTGCGCTGCTTTATCGACTGCCTTGGTAAGTTGGGGCACCAATGCGTATGCTTGGTCCTTCTCACCGGCAGCAAGGTGGAGACGGATCTGCTTAACCACCTTTTTAACCGCCGTCTTCCGCGTGCGGTTGAGACGGTGGCGTTTTTCACTCTGACGCAAACGTTTCTCTGCTGAACGTATATTGGGAATCTCAATCACCTCATTAACCACTGTGCCGTTGAATATCGCTGAATCTTATCGTATCAGCGGCGGAGAATCAAGAGCCGGGCTCCGACAAAAATGCAGTGTGATGTTTATCACCCAAATTGCGCGGACACAGTGGCTGCAGCCCTGCCGATGGGAATTTGCTGCGAAAAAATGCAGTTAAGATCGGTATTGACACACCCCCACCGTCATCACTATGATAGCTCGGATATTCGAAAAAATTACTACATTTTGAGGGGGCATTTTACATGGAACGTATTGTTAAACGTGACGGGCGGGTGGTGGCATTTGACGAAGCGAAGGTTACCACTGCGATATGGAAGGCGATGCGAGCGGTTGGCGACCCGGATGAGCACGAGGCTAAGCGACTCTCCGAGCGGGTGACCGGAATTCTCGATGAGCGGTATCCTGATGATCTTCCCACGGTGGAAGAAATCCAGGACATCGTCGAAGAGGTGCTGATTGCCGCGGGCTACACGCGCACGGCGAAGGCGTACATCCTGTACCGCAAACAGCACGAGGACCTGCGCGAGATGCGTGGGCTCATTTCCGAGATCCCTTTGCTCGTGGAAAACTACCTGAACGATCGCGATTGGCGCGTGCGCGAGAACAGCAACATGACGTATTCCTTGCAGGGGCTGAATACGTATATCACCGACCGGGTGATATCGCACTATTGGTTGTCCAAGATCTACCCACCCGAGATCAGATCACGACACGAGAGCGGTGATTTTCACATCCATGATCTCGGCACACTCGGCGCGTACTGCGTTGGTTGGGATCTGGCCGATCTGTTACGGCGTGGGTTCCGCGGAGTGCGCGGGAAGGTCGAGGCTGGGCCAGCGAAGCACTTCCGTGTCGCCCTGCTTCAAGTGGTGAATTTTATGTACACCCTGCAAGGGGAATCGGCGGGGGCGCAGGCGTTCTCCAACCTCGATACTTACCTCGCCCCGTTCATCCGCGCCGATGGCCTATCCTACGCCGAGATAAAGCAGAACATCCAGGAATTCGTGTATAACATGAACGTGCCCACACGGGTCGGGTTTCAGACTCCGTTTACCAATATTACCCTTGACCTCGAAGTGCCGACCTACATGCGCGGCGAGCCGGTGATCATCGGGGGTGAAATCCAGGACACGGTGTACGGTGATTACCAGCACGAGATGGACATGTTTAACCGCGCGTTCGCTGAGGTGATGGCGGCGGGCGACATGCGTGGGCGCCCGTTCACGTTCCCGATCCCGACCTACAACATCACCGAGGAGTTCGACTGGGACAATCCCAATTTGGAACCAGTGTGGGAGATGACCGCCAAGTACGGGATCCCCTATTTCTCCAACTTCATCGGTAGCGACATGAAACCGGAAGATGCCCGCTCGATGTGCTGCCGCCTCCGGATCGACAACCGCGAGCTGAAGAAACGCGGCGGCGGTCTGTTCGGAGCAAATCCGCTCACCGGGTCGATTGGGGTGGTGACGATCAACCTTCCCCGTCTCGGTTACCTCGCCACCAGTGAGGACGAGTTCTTCGCGCGCCTGAGCGAACTGATGGAACTTGCCAAGGATTCGCTGATTATCAAACGCAAGACGCTGGAAAAGCTGACCGATAAAGGGTTGTATCCGTATTCCAAGTTCTACCTCGAGGGGGTCAAGCAGGCATACGGCGGCTACTGGAAGAATCACTTCTCCACAATCGGACTGATCGGGATGAACGAAGCGCTGTTGAATCTGCATGGCGTATCGATCGCCGACCAAGAAGGGCGGGATTTCGCTGTTCGCGTCCTCAGTTTCATGCGTGATCGTCTCGCCGACTTTCAGGAAGAGACGGGTGAGATCTTCAACCTTGAGGCAACTCCGGCTGAGGGAGCGAGCTACCGCCTGGCGCGGAAGGACGTGGAGCGCTACCCGGATATCCGCATTTACAACCGTGAATTCTACGGTGGTGGCACCCCGTACTACACGAACTCGTCTCAGCTTCCTGTGGGAGTGACCGACGACCTGTTCGGGGCGCTCAAACTGCAGGATCCGCTGCAGACGTTGTACACCGGCGGAACGGTGTTCCACGCGTTCCTCGGGGAGAGCCCGACCGGCGCATCGGTGAAGCAGGTGGTGCGCAAAATTGCCGAGAACTTTCACCTTCCGTACTACACCATCTCGCCGACGTTCTCCATCTGTCCCGAGCACGGCTACATTGCGGGCGAGCACCGGGAATGCCCGGTGTGTGGCGCGAAGACCGAGATCTACTCGCGCGTGGTCGGCTATTTACGGCCGGTCGAGCAATGGAACGATGGCAAACGGGCCGAGTTCGCCGACCGCAAAACGTATTCGACCGCGCCGGCAACGCGGGCGTAATGGAATCGAGGGCCCGCAGTGGGGGCACATTCCCCTGCTGTGGGCCCGGTGTAATATGAAAATCGCCCAGCTTCTTCCAACGACACTGATCGAGTACCCAGGCAAGGTATCGGCGTTAATCTACACCGCGGGATGCAACTTCCGTTGC
>WFSM01000157.1 GCA_015485945.1 Candidatus Bipolaricaulota bacterium
ACGTAGCGGTGCTGCCCCACCGTCTTCGGCCTGATCTCCTCCCCCCAGTGGGTAACCCGCACCACATTGGACAGAACGCCGTCGACGCCGTTGTGCCCCTTCACCTGCGTGATCAGGTAACGCACCTCAGCGAGGGTGGGAACGTGGTTGGACTCGATGACATCGAGGAGCTTTTCAAACAGCTTGCGCACTTCCTCGACGTCCTCGGGGGTCCCCTCGATGTGGACTGTACCTCCGCGGGCGATAATCCGAGCGGGGAAGGACTTTTCGATCTCCTTCAGATTGCGGTTGAACTGACCAAGGAGCGCGGTGGATTCAGCGTTATCGCGCAGGGTGATTTCAACGTGCGTCTCGTTAATCGTTCGTCACCCCTTCGAGGCAGCCAGGACGAATGGCGGTGATGCGTACTTGGACCTGTTCTCCCACCGTCATATCTCCGACCACGTATGTATCGATGTATCCGCGCGTGTACCCGCGCCACACACCATCCTTTCTCTGTTCGATCAACACCTGCTCGTTCTTCCCCATAAATCCGGCCAATACGCGACGTTGCATCGTCCGGTATATTTCTTCCAGTTGAGCCGCACGCGCGCGTTTAACCGGCGCCGATACCTGCTCCGGCAACCGCGCGGCTGCGGTCCCGCGTCGAGGAGAATACCGGAATATATGGAGATTTGCAAACCCCACCTCGGCGATCAGGGCGCACGTATTGCGAAATGCGGCGGCGTCCTCACCCGGGAACCCAACGATCACATCCGCTCCGAACGTCGCATCAGGGACGAGCTTCCGGATGAGCGCGACGCGCGACCAGTAAAAATCGACGGTGTAGCCGCGGTGCATCGCACGCAAAATGCGATCGTCGCCGGATTGAAGCGGAATGTGAAAATACGGGCAGGCACGCGGATCAGCGGCGAACGTCCGCACCAACTCCTCCGTGATTCCGTACGGGTTGATTGACGCCAACCGCAGCCGGCGCAAATTCTTGATTTGAAGAACTTTCCGCACCAACTGGGCAAGATTGCCGTTCGGCGGGGTGTACTGCCCGAGGTTGATCCCGGTAAGCACGAGCTCAGGATAACCGCGGGCAACGAGCGTCCGCGCCTCGGCAACCGCGGCAGAGATCGGCTTGCTCCGCGATGGCCCGCGCACCTGCGTCGTGCGGCAGTACGTACACGCGAGATCGCAGCCGTCCTGGACCTTGAGAAACGCCCGCACCCGTCCGGGATGATCGTTGATTCGTTCGTCGGACAGCGGCGGTAGCGGCATCTCCGGAAGCACGCCCGTCTCTCCGGCGCGGACACGGGCGACCACCTCCCGGATCCGCGGCTTCCAATCGTTACCGGCGATGAGATCGACGCCGTCGATCCGTGACAACCCCGCTTTCACCGCCGCGCCGAGACAGCCGATGAGCACGATTTTCGCGTCCGGGTTCGCGCGCCGCAGCCGGTGAACCGCTTGGCGCGCCTTCTTATCAGCGAGCGCGGTGACGGTGCACCCATTGACGATGTACACATCGGCGGCATCAGCAGAGACACGGTAATCGTCCGCGAGCCGCGTCCGCATCATCTCAGTCTCATATTGGTTCACCCGGCATCCGAACGTGATAAATCCAACGCGGGGGCGATCGGGCGTGGTTGTCTGATCCATATTATCTGCAAGGATACCCCCTGGAGCGCAGTGGTCAACCTTGCGCCGGTGGTATTGACATTTTCCCCTGGTTATGCTAGCGTCAATAAACGTAGACTTCAGATGGGGGGAGTTAATGCGTAAGCAGATCTTGATCGCGGTGGGGGCCGTGGTGGTGGTGATTGGAATCGTCCTCGGTTGGTATTTCCTCACCCAACGTCACCTCGGGCACATGCTCGCCCAGGGCAAGCGCACGAATATTCTCGTCCTTGGGGTGGACCACGCTGGCCAGAACCGGCGCAGCGACACGATGATTCTCATGAGCATCGCTCCGGACAAGCACGTTGTGTTGGTGTCTCTCCCCCGCGATCTGCGCGTGAAATTCGACGGCAAGTTTCACAAACTGAATGCCACCTACGCCTACGGCGGTGGTGATCTGGCTCGTCGTGTCGTGTCCGCCCTGCTTGGGGTGGAAGTGCCGTTTTACGTCGAGCTTGATTACACCGGGTTTGAGCACCTGATCGACGCCGTCGGCGGCGTGACGATCACCGTGGATAAGCTGATGGTCTACAACGACAACCGCGCCACTCCGCCGCTTCACATCGACATCAAACCGGGCCGCCAGAAGATGGACGGCAAAACCGCGCTCGATTACGTTCGGTTCCGCAACGATCCGGCCGGCGATCTCGGTCGCATCAACCGGCAGCAGAAATTGATCCGGGCACTCATCACCGAAGGGATGCCGGATAAGAACGTAAAGACCATTCACACGCTGGTGCAGACCGTTTATCCTTATCTCCACACCGACCTGTCGCTCATCGATCTGTACGATCTGGCGCGTATTCTGCACGGGATCGGCCCGAACCGGATCACGATGGCCACTGTGCCTACTACGCCGGTGACGATCGCCAAGGTGGATTATCTCGACCCCCAGGTAGTGGAGATGGAAGCCCTGGTGGCACGGTTGCTCAAGGGGTTGAACGTCCTCACCCCTGACCAAGTCAAGGTGGCGGTGTTCAACGGCAATGGGAAGCTGATGATGGCGACCGCCGTTGGGAATTACCTGCGGGCGCGCGGGTTTGTGATTACCCGAGTGGCGAACGCCGAATCGTTCGGCTACCCGCGCACGTATATTGTGACTCTGACCGACGCGAAAAAGTCCGCGCTGGTCGCCGCTGTACTGCCGCAACCGGCGGAGATCGTCACTCCGGACAAATTCTCGCCGCACTACGCCGCACTCAAGGGACTTGTCCCGGCGGGGACGGACGTGATCGTTGTCGCCGGCAAGGGGCTCACAATAGGAGGCCCAACGCCTAATGGATGAGCTCTCCCTCCTGCGCACCGCTATCTCCCTGATCACCGACAAAAAAGGGGAAGATCCGGTAGTGATCGATCTGCGCGACGTATCGATTCCTACGAGCTATTTCCTCATCACGTCCGGGGAAAATCCGGTCCACGTCAAGGCGATCGTCTCCAATCTGATGGAGAAATTCCCGCGCAAGGCGACAAACCGCGAGGGCCTATCGGAGCGACGATGGGTAGTGCTTGACTACGGCGAAATCGTCGTCCACGTTTTTCTCCACGACGCACGTGCATTCTACGATTTGGAGTCGCTATGGGCCGATCACGTCATCGACTTCGCCGCCGAATGACTATGCCCGCCGCCGGCTGACCTCTCCCAATGCGTGTTCTCGCCGGATTACTCCTGATTTTCATCTACGAAGTCGGGGCAGCGGTAATCCTTCCCACTCCAAGCGAGATCCCGGTTCTCGGGTACAACTACATCCCGCTCGGCTGGATTTTCTTGTTCGCTGTGTTGGGCAAAACGGTGGGGTCGTACATCGTGTTTCTCGGCGGAGCAAAGGCGAAAGACACCGCGCGCTTCAACAAGTTTCTGGATCGACACCAAGCGGTGAAAAAGGTGTACGCATTGACCGAGCGGTTCGTGCGCCGCTACGGGGTGGGAGCGGTATTCATCCTGTTGAGTATCCCCGGGTTCCCGGATACAGCATCGATCTACCTGTTCGCTGTGGTCGGTCGGCGGCCGATCGCGTTCGCAATTGCATCCGGCCTGGGAACGGCGGTGCGAATGGCGATCGTTCTGTTCGCGTTCAACGGGATTCAGAAGCTCGCCGGATCATAGGTACCCCTGCTGCTTGAGCGACATAAACCCGCGTTTCGTCACAATCAAGTGATCGAGGACCTTAATTCCAAGAAGATCTCCGGCGGCGGTAAGCCGCTTGGTGAGTCCGATGTCCTCCGCGCTCGGGGTGAGGGTCCCAGATGGGTGGTTGTGGGCGAAGATCACAGCGGCGGCGCGGTCGGCGAGCGGATCGGCAAACACCTCACGGGGATGAACCTGGTTAGAATCGAGCAGCCCAACCGTGACAACGCGATTTTCGATCACTTCATGAGCGCCGTTGAGGGACAGACACACGAAATACTCCTGGTGTTTGTCGCGGATCTCGTGCACAAACGGGAGGACGTCATCGGCGGAGGTGATCCTGACCCGCTCGCGCAGGATGTAGCGTCGTGCGATCTCGAACGCCGCGATCACTTGTGCCGCCTTCGCCGTCCCCATTCCCCTGATAGTGGTAAGCTGGTCGACGGTTATCCGGTCGGGCGGCGTGTTTGCGATCACCTTCTCCACCGCCGCTGCCACTTGGAGCACGTCCTGGCCCGGCACACCACGACCGATGATCACCGCGAGTAATTCGGCATCGGACAGGGCTTCCGCGCCGCGGGCGAGTAGCTTCTCCCGCGGCCGATCGAGTTTTGGAATGTCCTTGATTGTCATTTTACTTACACCCACAACCGGGGGAGTTAAGCCCCAACAGGCCAAAACCGGCAATCATATCCACTCTCCATCTAGTCTAGGTGGGCCGATTTGCATCTTATATTCCGGTACTTGGAGAACTGCGGCCACGAGTTGCGCCACGTCGTGACCTTTAATCTTACTTTCGCGCATTACCCATAATGTCATTCACTCCCCCCGCTGCTTCTTTTCCCGGAATAATATCCGCACGCCGCAGCGGACGGCCGCGTGCCGCAATGCCTTGTCCTGGGTGGCTAACGGGAGGCCCTCCCGCATCGCCAGATCAAGATAGGAGGCGTCGTAGGTGGAAAGACCCTGCTCGCGTGCCAAGGCCATGATTTCACCGAGCATCCGCGTCGGCGTCTCTGGTTGAACAACGATAGGAAGGGTCTGCAAGAGCGTTAAAAACTGCACTGCATCCGCATAAGCGATCCGGCCGCGGCGCTCGGCCACGAGGATTCCGTTTCCCACTTCGAG
>WFSM01000158.1 GCA_015485945.1 Candidatus Bipolaricaulota bacterium
CGTATCTGCTTCCTCCACCCGCTTGCGCAACCAGGCTAAACTCTCTATTCTTTCCTTGGCCATCGTTTCCTCCTTGTGCCGAGCAATGTCGGCAAATTGAGTTTTTGCTCCCGAGGATGACAACGATGGCCCCTTTTCTCAAGGCCTTCCTCATTCGTACACCACATGCCTGGACTCTACCTGCGGCGTAGTCGCGCTATATCAAGATGAGCCAAGCGGTTGATGGCCAATCTGATTATCCGTGACAGCCAACGATCAATCGTCGCACCGGATGTTGCACTACCGGTTCTGATTCTGGGGCGGTAAATCCGATTCCGCTGAATGCCGATCGCGCTTGGAACTGTGCTACTTCGCGGGACAGCCCGGTCAGGGTAAGGGCGACGGTTCCCACACGTGTGATGAGGAGCGACAATGCAACTACAGTCAACGGAGAGATAATCGCGGCCATGACGGTTTACCGATACCAAAGCGGGCGGATTACGGCAATCGGCGTCCGAACTCGTACTTCACTAGGCATAATTGAAATGGAGAAATATACCTCCTTGTTTGGCCCCGGCGCGGGGAAGGTGCCCCCACTCCTTCCCCGTGCTCCGGTTACCGCACAAGTTCAAAGTTTGCTTACCAATGGGATTGCGCGGCTGCGACTGCGCGCGGCTACCACTCGCACTTCACTAAATGCTTGAGGTGTAATTGGCACGTTAATTTCTTCAGGAGGGAAACGAGCGTCTTTCAGCCTGACAATACGCAAAAACAGCTGGAAAACGGGAGTTTGCACGCTTCGTGTCAACATTAGGTTATCCGCCGCCGCTTCCAACCGGTCTGCCTGTTGCTGCTTTGCCGAGGTGCTGATCGAGAAGAGGTAGCTCCGACGGTTGTTATCCCCAATAGTCTTTTCCATCTCTTCCAGATTTGCTTCGCCATAGGTCTCGGCGGGAACAGGCGAAGGGCTAATGCAGAGCCAAACACAAGAATCCCGGGCCCCTCATCGGAAACAAGAGGGCATGCCTGCCCAATTGCGGCTTTTCCTCCTGCGGGCTTACCGACATTGGCAGACAACTTCCTGGCCGCAACCGACTTTACACCATCGATCGTCGGATCCAGGACGATGAACAGCCCACAGTCCCAGTAGTCGTTATGGGCGATTCTTCCCACCACCGCGATGACGAAGAAAATAAAGTCTGATTTGGATACTACAGGGACATAAATACAATACTTCCCCCTTGCTCGAGTCAGGCAGTAGCAACCCGCATTTCCGAGCAGCGGCTTTCCCGATCCTCCTGGACCGCTGATCAGGATTAAAGCATGGGTAGAGAGCCCATTGGGCACAAGCGGTCCGGCCAATCAAATCCAGTATAAAGCGGATCTATGATTATCCTTCCTTCGCCGCCAGGTTAGGAAACAAACAGCGGGAGGGGATCAAGCGTGCGCACCTTGCGGGCTCGTCTTCGCCGCGTTCGCTTGGGCATCGGTATTGGTTCCACCTCCCGGAATACGCGGGCGAATCCTTCGTCTTCGCTTACTTCCTCATAGAGGTGATACATCATCTCGTACCGCTTGGCCGGGAAACCGCTCACAACGATGTCGGGGTGGGCACGGGCAAGATCGTTTAACTGGCGCAGTTTACGGGCGTACATCACCTCCATTGGGAGCTGGGGCATGATGTAAGCGATTGGTACCCGGCCCGATAGCTGCGCTACTTCGAGTAACGGTGCCCGTTCGGCGCGGGTGATGTTGGTGTTGTCAACGCACACGACTGAAGCGGGGGAATCTACTGCTTCCACAAGCGCAGCGCCGAATATCCGATCAACCGCGTCCTCGAATTCCGGATCGAAATCGCGGTGAAATATGGTACGGCGGATGTCGTCCTTGGAAATCACCGCCCAATCAGGATGACGGCTGCGAAAGCTCGTTTTGCCCGATCCCGGCAGCCCAACTAACACCACCAACTTGTTCATCGCACCACCCCTTCACGGGGTTAGTATGACTAAGGTTGTGCCCGCGGTCAAGGTTGCTTTTTTCCCCGTTGTGGGGAAACTTAAGGAGTTTCTTTCGAGGCGATAAGCGATGACTAACCAGACGATCGATAAACGGATGGAGCGTGTATTGTACAGCCAGGACGAGATAGCGTCCCGGGTGGCGGCGCTGGGGGCGCAAATCACTCACGATTACACTCACAACGGGTATTCCCGCGACCCACAGGGACGGCCGCTGAAACTCGTGTGCGTGCTGCGGGGAGCGATGGTGTTTTTGGCTGACCTGATCCGGCAAATCTCCACCGATGTGGAGTACGATTTTATTTACGTTTCTTCTTACGGGAACGGGACGTCTCCGGGCGCAGTGCGGCTGGTGAAGGACCTCGACCTCCCCATCTACCAGCGGGATGTACTGATCGTGGAGGATATCATCGATACCGGTCACACCCTCGACTATTTGCGGCGTGGGTTCGCAGTGCGCGATCCCGCGTCAATTCGTGTTTGCACTTTGGTTGACAAGCGTGTCCGTCGTGAGGTTCCGGTGGAGATCGATTATTCCGGATTCGTGATGGATAAGAATGAATTCATCGTCGGTTACGGGATGGATTATGGCGAGCTTTACCGTAACCTCCCGTATATTGCCACCTTGAAACCCGAATATATCCGATGACAACCTCGTTATACACGCTCGGCATCGAGACATCGTGTGACGAGACGGCGGTGGCTATCCTGCGTGGTGATACCGATCTACGGGCGAATTTGGTCTACTCCCAGGCGAAGGTGCACGCCCGTTACGGCGGGGTTGTTCCCGAGGTGGCGTCCCGCGATCATCTTCGCAAACTGCCGTATCTTGTGCATGCCGCGCTTGCGGAAGCGGGGATCGGATTTGCCGATGTTGGGTTGGTGGCCGCCACCTACGGCCCGGGACTGATCGGGCCGCTGCTCGTCGGGCTGTCATACGGCAAGGGAATCGCGTTTGGCCGTGACATCCCGTTCATCGGAGTGAACCACCTCGAGGGGCACCTGTTCGCCCATCGTCTCGCCCATCCGGACGATTCGCCGCCGTTTATGGGACTGTTGGTATCCGGAGGACACACCGCTCTCGTTGCAGTGCACGACTACGGCGACTACCAGTTGGTGGGAACCACGGTTGACGATGCCGCCGGGGAGGCGCTTGACAAGGTGGGAAAACTGCTTGGGATCGACTATCCCGCCGGGGCGGAGATCGATCGATTGGCGGCGGAGGGAAATCCACGTGCGGTTGAGTTTCCTCGCCCTCTCATGGCATCGCCGGGCTTCGACTTCAGTTTCGCCGGGCTGAAGACATCGGTTCGCTATTATCTCAACAAGCATCCCGATGCAAATGTGAACGACATCGCTGCATCGTTTCTGGCGAGTGTGGTTGACGTCCTGGTGACAAAGGCGATCGCCGCCGTCCGCCGCCATCATCTGAACAAACTGGTCGTCGTGGGTGGAGTGGCGGCCAACCAACACCTGCGAGCGCGGTTACATGCCGATGGGGCCGCACGTGGTATCAAAGTGTTTTTCCCGCCGATTAAATTTTGTACCGATAACGCGGCAATGATCGCCGCATGTGGGGCGTTTCGTCACTCCGCACTCGGAGAAAGCGCGCCGTTCTCCCTCACTGCGGTACCGACGCTCTCGATCTGAACCGGCACTTCGACTGGCGCGGTCACCCGCTTGAGCGAGGCGATCGCCACCTCGAGCATGTCATCGCTCGGCTCGGCGGTCGTCAGCTTTTGCAACCACAGTCCGGGCTGGATGAGAAACCGTACCCACGGCCGGTCGGCGTGTGTGCCGCTGAACCGCAGCGCCTCGTATGATATCCCCGCCACCACTGGCAACAGGAGGAGACGGGACAGGACCTTCAACCACAGGGATGGGTTACCGGCGAGGGAGAACACAAGGATCGAGATCACGAGCACGATCATTAAAAACGCCGTGCCGCAGCGAGGATGCAGCGTCGTATACTTGCGTGCGTTATCCACTGTCAGCGGCTCCCCCGCTTCGTATGTGTACACTGTTTTATGCTCGGCACCGTGGTACTGAAACACGCGGTGAATGTCCTTCAGTCGCGAGATCGCGTACAGATATCCGAGGAAGAAGATGATCCGGATTGTGCCTTCAACCAGGTTGAACAGAATCGAACTGCCGGTGCGCAGTCCGGGGACAGTGTTCGCTAGATACAACGGCAAAATGATGAATCCGCCAACGGCGAGAAGAATGGCAACCGTAAATGTCAGCCATGATTCCCCTTTTCCGAGCTGTTCTTCCTCGGGAAAGGCGAGTTTGGCGGACATGTTCAACCCGCGCAGCCCGAGGGCGAGCATATCGTACAACCGGAAGTTGCCACGGATGAATGGAATCTGCTCCAGCTTGCGGAACCGTGACCGCGTTGGGATGTCACGCACGACGATTTCGCCGTCCGACTGACGGCGAACGGCAACCGCAACGCGGTCGCCGTTCTGCATCATTACGCCCTCGATGATCGCTTGGCCACCGACTGCGGCCATTGGTTATCCCTTTTTCCCGTACTTGCGCTGGAACCGTTCCACGCGGCCCTCAGTGTCCACAAACCGCTCCTCAC
>WFSM01000159.1 GCA_015485945.1 Candidatus Bipolaricaulota bacterium
AATCTTTGGGGATGGGAACTTCTACATTGAGCTCCAGGACCACGGCACCGACCGCGGGCGGAACCTGAAGTCTAAGCTCATCGCGCTGGCACGGGACCTGTCCCTGCCGCTGGTGGCGACGAACGACATCCATTATCTGACTCCGGACGACCGCCGCGCCCATGAGGTGTTGTTAAACATTCGCGCCAATAAGACGATGTCCGATCCCGACCACCGCACGTTCGACGGCGACGGTTACCACTTCCGCTGTGGAGACGAGATGGCGGAGCTGTTCAGCGACGTTCCCGAGGCGATCGCGAACACCCGCGTCATTGCCGACCGGTGCAATCTGGAGATCCCGTTCGGCAATACGATGATCCCACCGTTCACCCTTCCGGATGGGGAATCTGACCCGAACGCGTTCTTGCGCAAACTTGCGCATACCGGAGCGGAAAGGCTGTACGGGGCTGTAGACGGTGCAGTGAAAGATCGCTTGGAGTATGAATTGTCTGTAATCGAGCGCATGAACTACGCCACCTACTTTTTGATCGTGTGGGATTTTGTGCGGTTTGCCCGCGACCAGGGGATCCCGGTCGGTCCGGGACGGGGATCGGCTGCCGGCAGCCTCGTTGCATATGCGATCGGAATCACCCGTGTCGATCCGCTCAAATACAACCTGATCTTTGAGCGGTTCCTCAACCCCGAGCGGATCAGCATGCCTGACTTTGACATCGACTTCTGCGTGCGCGGCCGTGATCGTGTCATTCAGTACGTGCAGCAAAAGTACGGCGTGGAAAAGATGTCCCAGATCGCAACCTACGACCGCATGGCGGCACGCAGCGTGGTGCGCGACGTCGGCCGCGTCCTCGGGGTGCCGTACGCGGTTACCGACCGCATTGCCAAGCTTATCCCGTTTGGCAACCGGTTGCAGGTAGCGGTGGACAAGGTCTCCGAACTGCGGGAACTGTACGAATCCGACGACAAGGTACGGGAAATCATCGACATCGGCCTCCGCCTGGAAGGGTTGGCGCGTAACACATCCACCCACGCCGCTGGGGTGGTGATCGCACCCGATGCGTTGATCAACCACGTCCCGCTCCTGCGGCTGAGCGACGGTGAGTACGTGACCCAATACGACATGATCGACGTCGAGGCGGTGGGGCTCCTCAAATTCGACTTCCTCGGACTGCGCAACCTCACCCTAATCGACGATACCTGCCGATCACTGCGGCGGCGCGGAATCGAGGTTGACCTCGATAAGATCCCGCTCGACGACGAGTTGACGTTTGCCATGCTCCGGGACGGGAAAACGGCCGGAATCTTTCAGCTCGAGGGCACGGGGATGACCGGGCTGATCAGACGGGTGCAGCCGGATCGGTTTGAGGACCTGATCGCCCTTCTCGCCCTGTATCGTCCTGGTCCGCTCGAAAGCGGAATGACCGACGAGTATGTGGAGCGGCGCCACGGTCGTCGGCCGGTGACGTATCCCCATCCAAGCTTAAAAGAAGTCCTTGCCGACACGTACGGCCTGCCAATCTATCAGGACCAGTTAATGCTGATGGCGCAGAAGTTGGCCGGTTTTTCCCTCGCTGAGGCGGATATCCTGCGTAAGGCGATGGGAAAGAAGAAAAAGGACATCATGGCGAGCCTGCGGGAGAAGTTCATCGAGGGGTGTGTGGCGAACGGGATCCCGCGTGACAAGGCGACACAGACGTTCGCCGAGATGGAAAAGTTCTCCCGCTACGGATTCAACAAATCGCACACCACCGCGTACGCGTTTGTCTCCTACTGGACCGCCTACCTCAAGGCGCACTATCCCACTCATTTCATGGCGAGCCTGCTCACGAGCGTGCAGGGGGACACGGACAAGGTGGCGGCGTACATCGGTAAGTGCGCCGAGATGGGGATCGGGGTGTTGCCGCCGGACATCAACGAGAGCGAGCACGACTTTACCCCGGTCGCGGACGGGAAGATCCGGTTTGGACTCGGCGCGATTAAACATGTTGGTGCCGGGGCAATCGCGCGAATCATCTCCGCCCGCGGAGACGGATACACATCGTTTTTCGATCTGTGTCGCCGCGTGGACGGGGATGGGGTCGACCGCGAAGCGCTCGAAGCGCTGATCAAGGCCGGGGCGTTCGATTCCCTTGGGCAAACGCGCAAAGGGCTGCTTATGCGTCTGTCCGATGGGCTCGAGTTAATGCAGATCACACGCCGCGAGCGGGTGAGCGGGCAGAAGTCGTTCTTTGAGGCGCTCGACACCACCACCGCCGATCCGCCGGTATCGTCCGATGAATTCCCGCAGGAAAAGATCCTCACGTTCGAGCGGGAGCTCCTTGGACTGTACGTGAGTGCACATCCGTTGGACCAGCACCGCACCGTGCTCGCCAACTACGCTGTCCCGCTGCCCGACCTTGCCGGATTCACAGTGGGGCAACAGGCGATCATCGGGGGGCGGATCAAGGCACTGCGCAAGATCGCCACGAAAAACGGTGATCCGATGGCGTTCGTCACGCTCGAGGACGGGCGCGGAGAGCTGGAAGCGACGGTATTTCCCCGCGTGCTCGCGGCGACGAACGGGCTGCTCACGGTGGACGGGCTCGTCGGGATGCGGGTGTCCGCCGGCGAACGAAACGGCGAACTGAGTTGGGCGGTGGAGGAGGTGTTCCCGCTCGCCGAGCTGCCACATCGGGTACGGGCGTATGTAGTGATCGACATTCCCGAGGACGCCGTTGTGCCGGAAAAATTGGCCGCCCTGTCCCAGCGTCTGACCGCGGATCCGGGTGACCTCCCCGTTGTGCTCCGGGTGGTGGGGGACGATGGCGGACGGATCAACGTACTGGCGGCGGAGCGGTTTCACGTCTCGGGATCAGCACACCTGCGCTCCCGCGTGGAAGAGATCGTGGGCGTGGGACGGGTGACCGTGCGCGCTGACGCAACCGTGAAATGAAGATCAGGCTAGCGGGTGGGCTACGCTGGCTGTACCCCGGGATGCATGTAAAACGGTGGGTGACGCTTGCTCTCGGGGCGATGGGATTGTTTGTACTCGGGCTGCTCGAAGTGATCGGCGCGGACCGAGTGCGAGACCTGTACATCCTCCTGCCGAAGGATATTGGTGCCCGCGCCGTCATTGCAGCGGCGGCGATGGTCCTCGGGACGGTTGGGTTCGGAGTTGGATTAGCCCGTCTCGTGCGCTCGATCGCTCACGGCGTTGCGCCTGGAAAACCGGGCAAGCCCGCCGATCTTATCTTTCGCACCCGGCTTCTCGAACGTGGCCCGCGCGTCGTCGCCATCGGGGGTGGAACGGGACTATCCACTCTGTTGCGCGGATTGAAGGAGGAGACGGCGAACATCACAGCGGTGGTGACAGTGATGGACGACGGCGGCAGCTCGGGGCGGCTGCGCGCCGAGCTCGACGTTCTTCCCCCCGGGGACGTGCGTAACTGTATCATCGCTCTGGCCGCTAATGAGGAAAAGATGGCGAACCTCCTCCAACACCGGTTCCACGGTGGCGGCGAACTCGCCGGACACTCGCTCGGTAATTTGCTCCTCGTGGGGTTAGAGCAGGCGACCGGTGGGTTCGATCGCGCAATCGAGGCGATGAGCCACATCCTCGCAATCCGAGGCGAGGTTGTGCCCGCTACCCTCACCAAGTGCCACCTGGTGGCGCGGATGGAGGACGGAGAATGGCTCGAGGGCGAGAGCAAAATCAGTTCCGACCCGCGGCGGATCGAAGAGATCCGGCTGTCACAACAGCATGTAAAACCGTACGATCGTGTCCTGGAAGCAATCGCTCACGCTGACCTCATCCTCCTCGGGCCGGGCAGCCTGTACACGAGTATCATTCCTAACCTGATCGTTGACGGGATTTCGGAGGAGATTGAGCGCGCCGCCGCGGAAAAGGTGTTGGTGGCGAATCTGATGACTCAACCCGGAGAGACGGACGGGTTTACCTTGAGCGACCATCTGCGCGTACTCAACCGCTACATCGCGGTGCACACGTTTGATGCGGTGTTGGTAAACGCCACCCTCCCTGCTGAGGAGATCATTTCTGGGTACCGTGAGGAACGGGCCGCGCCGGTGGCAGACGACCTCGTAGACGGAAACGAGTACGGAGTGACCGTGATTCGGACCGACCTGCTTGGAACTGCTGAGCTTGAGGGCAAGCTGACAGTGAAACACGATCCGGAAAAGCTGGCACGGGCGATCGCTGTCCATACCCGCGCGTTCTCCCATCATCAGTCCGCTACCCCTTGATCACCGCCAGCGGCCGCAGCCGTGCCACCACCTGATTAATTCCGGCCGTTTGGGCTGCAGCGACCACTCGTTCCACGTCCTTGTACGCTCCGGGCGCCTCCTCGGCGACCCCACGCATGGAGTGGGCGCGGAGCACGATTCCGCGGGATCGTAGCTCCTGCTCGATTTCCCGGCCAAAGTAGCGCTTTGCCGCCTTGCGGCGCGACACCGCCCGTCCCGCGCCGTGTACCCCACTCCCGAACGTCTTTTCCATCCCAACTTCGGTTCCGCGCAGTACGTATGACGCTGTCCCCATCGATCCTCCGACCAACGTGGGATGTCCGACCTCCCGGTACGGCACTGGGGCTTCGTCCCGCCCGGGACCGAACGCGCGCGTCGACCCCTTACGATGGACGAGTACTGTGCGGGCCTCGCCGGCGACCACATGGCGCTCAAATTTGGCGTTGTTGTGGCCGATGTCGTACACGAGCGGCACCTCCTCCGGGCGGGTCCCAAACACGCGGGTGAACGATTCCCGCACCAAATGGCCGATTACCTCTCGATTGGCGAACGCGCAGTTCGCGCCGGACGCGACCGCGCTCAGGTAACGGCGCCCCTCGGGGCTGGCGATTGGGGCACACACGAGCTCCAGCTCCGGTACTTCGATCCCATACTTCCGCGTTGCGGCTTCCATCTCCGTAAGATAGTCTTGGCCAATCTGGTGGCCGAGGGCACGGGAGCCGGTGTGGATCGAGATTACGATCTGATCCCGCTGCAGACCGTACGCGGTCGCCGCCGCCGGATCAAGCACTTCCTCGACATACTGTACTTCGAGATAGTGGTTCCCCGCCCCGAGGGTTCCCACTTGGCGAAACTGGCGCTCTTTGGCGCGCACGCTCACCGCGCCCGGATCCGCCCCCGGCATCGTCCCCTGTTCCTCGATGAACTCCAAATCTTGCTCTAGCCCATAACCGTGGTCGATCACGTATTTTGCCCCCGCTGCAAGAAGGCGGTCGATCTCGGCGAGCGCTAGCTTGAGCTTCCCGGTTGACCCCAACCCGGCGGGAACGGTGCGGTACAGGTCATCGGCAAGCCGGTCGAGGCGATCGCTGATGGCGCTCCGTGTCAGCGACGTCCGCATCAGGCGCACGCCGCAGTTGATGTCGAACCCGACCCCGCCTACCACCACCACACCGTCGTTGCGATCAAACGCCGCCACACCGCCGATCGGAAACCCGTACCCGGGATGAATATCGGGCAGCCCGATTGCTGCTCCCACGATCCCGGGCAGGGCGGCGACGTTGCGTACCTGACGCAGCGCGCTCCACTCCCCACCCGTCTCGGCGCGGAGCACAGCGATCATCTCCGCATCGGCGAAGATCCGTGCCGGGACACGCATTGCCCCGGTCGCGGGCAGGATCCACTCTGCTTCGCTCACGCGTTCGAGTCTAAATTCATCCCCCATCATTCCTCCTTCACGTGTCGAGTACGCACTGCGCAATCCACTTTTCATCCTGGTTTTCGACGCGCAGCCCCGCGTAGGAAACGCCCTTTACCTCAAGCTTCGGGCGATGACGGGCCGGATCGAGCTGCTCCCCCCATGCGCTCCCCCGCAACCGGGATTTACCCGCCACTGTGTCGATCTCCACCGCGAACCGGGAGAAGATCAATCCCGATATCTCCTTTTCTCCGAGCAGGGTACCAAGCCACTCTACGAGGAGAAGCTCAATGCGGGGGGCGGATACCGCGATCGTCAGCCGTTGTTGCGGTACGATCCGGTCAAGATCGACCATCACGTTGAACATACCGGCGGCAGCGGCGGCAAATGCCTCTTCAACCGTGTCCCCGATTCCGCGTACTTCCACGTCGGCAGCATGATCGCGGTATTCAAACCGCATCCTGCTCTCCTGTAAACGGAACGGAAAACAGCGGAGCGTATTCCGCACCGCGTGGGGTGAGGGTGCTCTCCATGAGGATGATCCGATTGACGTGGAGAACGTGCACGGGCAGCGCGCGGTGCTCGCCGAGGGCACGCTCCAGTGCCTTGTCCGGTCGGCCCTTCACCCGCCCCAACGTGATGTGGGCGATCGTTTCTTTCCGCGACGGAGGGAATCCGAGTGTCGCTAGTCCATGATTAATTTGATCGACGAGCGTTACGAACTCCGGCGGTGCATCCCCGCCCGCCCAGATTACCCGTGCCCGCGCCGGTGTGGGAAATGCGCCCAGGCGTTCGATTTCAATGGGAAACGGTGCTGTTCGGGCAGCGATCGAACGAATCATGCGCTCAAGCGCGACGGTCAGCATTGGGTCGATGTCGCCAAGAAACCGCACCGTCACGTGAAAATTCCGCGGTTGCACCCACGCTACCCGAACGGTGGTCGCGGCCCGCAGTTTTCCCGCGAGTGCCGCCAGATCGCGGTTTAATATGGCATCAGTCGCCAAACAGAAGAACGTACGCATTTCCATTCACCGTCGCGATGATAGCACAATCCGCTGCGGCGGGGGTAGCGATCTTGCACACCAGGGGGAAAGTGGGGAATAATGGTGATTAACCGGAAAGGAGTGGTTGTACGATGGGATTATCAGTGAGCGAAATGCATCGGGGCATGGTTATCCGCTACGATGGCGAGCTATATGAAATAGTTGAATATGAGCATTCTAAGCGCGGCCGGGGCGGCGCAGTCGCCCGCACACGGTTACGGAACCTAAAAACCGGCCGGGTGATCCAGACAACGTTCAAGGGAGCGGAGAACACCGAATCCGTGTTTTTAGAGTCACGTCCGCTCCAGTACCTGTACCACGATGGGGAGTCATTCATCTTCATGGACAACGAGCGGTTCGATCAATTTCCGATTCCCGCTGACGTTCTCGGAGACAAAGCTCAATTCCTTGTCGAGGGCACGAACGTGATCGGCTACTACAGCGGTGACGAGCTGATCACGGTCGACCTCCCGAACTTCGTCGAACTCAAGGTGGCGCACACCGAGCCCGGGGTGCGCGGGGACACCGTGTCCAACGTGGAAAAGCCAGCGACGCTGGAGAGCGGGGCGGTGATCCAGGTTCCGTTGTTCGTCAAGGAAGGTGATATACTGAAAGTGGACACACGCACCGGTCGGTACGTAGAGCGTGTGTAAGGAGGAACAATGGCGGAACGTAAGATTGAGATTATTGATCAGGACGGGAAAGTCACAATGGGCGAAGAGGTGATCACCTCGATTGCCCGGATTGCTGCGGGCCGGGTTGATGGAATCGCACGTCCGGCCAGCAGCGGCGGCGGGTTCATGAGCTTCTTCGGCGGCGGGGAGGATTTGTCCCCCAACATTCGCACTGAATTGACGGACGACGGAGTGCACGTCGAGCTGCGCATTGCCGTGGAGTACGGGTACCCGGTGCACGAGGTTGCTCAGGGAGTGCAGGCGAAGGTGCAGAAAGACATCGAGGAGATGGCTGGTGTAAAGGTGACCGGGATCGACGTGTACGTGAAAAAAATCGTGCCGCCGCCTACGCACGAGAGCGCTGCGGAACCGGAGTAGGAGGAGCGATGACAGAGAAAAAAGAAAAGGGACGGGTAAGCATCTCTAAGGACGTCGTCACGGCGATCGCCGCGATTGCTGCTGCCGATGTGGACGGGATTGCCAACCTCCGCCCGAATGATGGTGCGTTCCGCCGCGGTGAGGGGATGAAGCGGTACGTGGACACCGAAGTAGAGGGTGACAACGTCCGCGTTACGGTGCGGATCACTGTCTACTACGGCCAAGCGATTCACCGAGTGGCAAAGCAGGTGCAAACGCGCGTAAAAGCGGAGATCGAGAAGATGACCGGATTGAAGGTGAGCGCGGTCGACGTCGATATCCAACGGCTAGTGGAACCGGAGGCACCTCCCCCGGTCGAGGACCAAGCAGCATGACGGCGCTGATTATCCTGATCAAGGCGGTTCTTATTCTCATCCTGTCGTTCCTGGGAGTGACCGCAATCCTTACCGGAACAGGGATTGTGCCGCTGGCATCGATCGATACATTTTTCGCCACTGCGGGCGGGATGGCGTTTCTCCTCGGAATCGGGTCGGTGCTCATCGTCGTCGGTGCCTACTTTCTCATCGCTCTCTACCGGGTGCAGGCGGCAGCAGCGCGGTTCGCGCAGGATGGTACCCGCGGGAGAATCGAGCTGTCTCCGGCGGCGTTACGCGAGTTCATCAGCGTCATCCTCCGTCGTGAGATCGGGGTGGACCGGTTCCGCGTTAAACTGCGTCACATGGAAGATGGGATCGGAATCCAGGTGGAGACAACCCTGTCCGCTGACCAGCAGGTGGCAGCGGTGAGCCGCGGAATTCAAGACACTCTGGCAAGCCGGGTTGAAGAGCGCACTGGGGTTGTCGTACACGACGTATCGGTCCTCGTCCGCAGCATCCGTAATCCGGAGGCGGCGGACGAACCGGAGGCCAGCGATGAAGTTGACCAATAGGTGGATCGGGCTAATTGCCGGATTGGTCGCAGGCGCGCTCCTTATCATCGCGGGATGGCGGGTGTTCCTCATCCTGCTCGGGTTCGCGGCGGTGGGATACATCACGGGGATGTACTTGGAATCACGTACCGACGTGGTCGCCCGTGTGCATGCGTTCTTCGACCGCCTGTTCGGAGGATGATGAGCCGACATCAAGCGCGCGCGTTTCTCCTCCGTGCTCTGTACCAACGTGAGTTTGTCTCGACGCCGTTGGCAGAGATGCTGACCGATACCGATGCCGACGACCAACGTGAGTACATCGAGCACACGTTCGCTGGGGTCCTCGCCCACCGCGATGCAATCGACGCGCTCGTGGGCGCGCACACGGTTGGGTGGCGGTTCGATCGCCTGGCGGTGCTCGACCAGAATATCCTCCGGTTGGGTGCGTATGAGCTGTTGTATGCGGATGATGTCCCGCCCGAGGTGGCGATCGATGAGGCGGTGGAACTGGCAAAACAGTACGGTACGGACAATGCACCGGCGTTTATCAACGGAATTCTCGACCGGATCTGGAAGGAGAACAAGAAGTAATGGACTGGAAGTCGTACTACCGTACCGAGCGGGAACGACCGCAGAGCCAGGAGTTGATTACCGCTTACTTTGCTGCCGCAACGACCGATCCGGCAGCGGATCGAGCGATTACGAACGGTGCGATTCTCTCGTTTCCCCATACCGCTCTTGCCTACGCGGGGCCGTTGCAGGCGCGGGTAATCGCCGGGCTGTACCGTATTAGAGTGCCCAGGATCATCGCGCTTGGGGTGCTGCACACCTCGGTGTTGCCGGAGCCGTATTCCGGCTACTTGGCACAGGTTAACGATTCAACCGCCCCGACGGCGACACGCGTGACGGCAATGGAGACGCTTACGGGCGCGTTCTTTCCCACCGGGAAGGCGATATCCAGTTCGTTTGGCACGGTTCCGCTTGTCCCGATCCCGCCGCGTGACGTTATCCGCGCTGACACCGGCATTCTGAAAAATGAGTTCTCCCTCGATACGTTTCTGTCATTGCTCGCATTCCACGCTGCCCAGACGGGGACGGAGCCCCCACCAGTAGCACCGCTCTACGTTGGGATCACTTACGATCCGGTGCACGACTCGTTCGCTGTGGCGGGAAAACTGGCGGGCGCGATTCGGGAACTCATCACCCCGGGAACGGCGATTGTCACCACCGGGGATCTTGTCCACTACGGCACGGCGTACTCCGCGCCGGAGAGAGTCGCCGCCATGCCTACAGATCGGCGTGTGTTGGAGGAGCACTTCCTCCCGGAGGTGGAGAACACGATCGCGCGTGGACTCGCTGGCGAACACAGGGCAGCGTTCGATCGTGCCCGCACGGTCCTGGCGAGTGATCAGCGCTACATCCTGCCGGTGATTACGGAGCTGCTCGGCGTTGGCGCCGGTTACGAGATCCTGCATTTCGAACTCTCCGATTACGCCGGGATTCTGTCCGTCGCCCCGCCGTGCTATGTCGCGTCAAGTCTGGTTGCATTCATCCCACCCCGGTTCTGTTAACACGCGGGGTTCCCTGTGTATGTACCCGTGCGGTATAATCGGACGACAGACGATCAAAGGAGGGAGATTTTGTGGATAGATATCTGCGGTTGGGGATCGTTTTCTTTGTAATCATAGTTGGGTTTATCGTGCCGGTGTTTTCCCAATCTTCAACTGTGCTTCGTGTCAGCCTTCCCCCGGTAATGGGCGCGGTGCCGATCGCGCTTGCGCACAACTGGGGACTGTTCGCTAAGCACGGAGTGGACGTGCAGGTGGTTGGCCTCAGCGACAATCAGGCGCGCAGCCTCGCATTGATGGCGGGAAACATTGATGCAATGGTGTGCGACCTCACCACCGCGGTCCTCCTCTACACTTCGGGTACGAAGATCGTGATCACCAGCACCGCCTACACGCCGGCCCAGACCGGGAGCCTCGCTCTCCTGTCACAGAGCTACTTTCACATCAATTCGATTCCTGACCTCCTCTCTAAGACACAGCCTGGAAGCACCCTCAAATCAATTGCCATCACGCCGATGAGCAATATCGAGTATGACCTCGACGCCCTGATGCATCACCTCGGGTACAAGATTAACCCGGACAAGGACTATTCCTACTGGTACGACCTGCTTCAGGTGGCCACGTTTCTGTCGTTGGGCTCGGTGTACGCCGCCGTTCTCCCCGAACCGTACATCACCTACATCTCCAACTATCCATCGGTGATGAAAAACAGCCACCTTGTTCATCTCTCCGACTTTGCTGGGATCGATCTATTGCCGAGTGTGGTTGTGTTTCGTCGCGATTTTGTAACTGCGCATCCGGATTTAGTGATGCGGTTCTACGCCGCGTATCGCGAGGCGGTGACACGGATCAATTCGTCCACCAAGGACGAACTAATCGCATTGGGGATCAACGAGGCGATCACGCTGTTCTTTCCGGGATTGAACAAGGATGCAATTCCGCCCGGGATCATGGACTCGTTTACCATTCCCCGGTTCGCGCTCCCGGGGATGGTCTCCACGGCTCAATTTGCGGACGTCATCGCCTGGGTGAATGCAAAACGTTACACGTGGAAACATCCAACCTATGAGGAGTTGACGACCAACCGCTTCGTAAAATGATCGAAGTGCGTTCCCTCACGATCGATTACGGTACTCCTAGCGCCGCGGTGCGCGCGGTGGAAACCGTGGATTTCACGTTGGAACAGGGAAAGAGCTTAGCGCTAATTGGTCCGTCCGGCTGCGGTAAAACCACCATCCTGTTTGCCCTCGCCGGGCTCCTTACCCCGACGGCGGGACGGGTAACGATCGATGATACTCCGGTGACCGGACCACGGCGGGACGTGGCGCTCATCCTCCAGAACGCCGGTCTTCTCCCGTGGAAGACAGTGTGGCAGAACGCGAACTTGTCACTGTTGCTTTCCCATGATTACCCGCGCCGTACCGCCGACGCTGTGCTCGACGAGCTCGGCTTGGAGGAGGTAAAGGACCGATTTCCGGCTGAGCTGTCCGAGGGAATGAAGCGACGTGTTGGGATCGCGCGTGCGCTCTCAACTTCCCCCACCGTGATGCTGATGGACGAGCCGCTGGCGAGTCTGGATACCCTCACCCGGGAACGGATTCAGGATCTGTTCCTCATGCTGTGGGAGGAGCACCGGTTCTCACTTGTTATTGTCACACACGATATCGCAGAGGCAGCGTTTCTCGGCCAGAAGATCATCGTTCTCACCCCGCGGCCGGCACGGGTCAAAGCGCGGATCGACAATCCGAAACTGGGAAGCCTCGAGTACCGCCAGACTCCGGAGTTCGCCCGCACGGTGCGATTGTTGCGCGAGGAGCTCGAACGATGAAGCGGGTATTGACATACGTGGTCAGCATATGCGTGCTCCTATTCTTGTGGGAAATGGCGAGTGTTGCTGTGAATGCCATCAACCACGCGGCGCTGCTTCCGGGCCCGTTTAATGCCCTCTCCCAGGTGGTAAAGAACGCAAACACGCTTCAACGCAACTTTTGGGCGAGCGCGTGGCGGCTGATTCTGGCGATCTTGATTGCGCTCGCCGCCGGCGTTCCGCTCGGACTGGTGGTAGGACGGGAACCCGTGTTCGATCGCTATTTATCCCCGATCATCTATATTACTTATCCGATCCCGCAGGTGGCGTTGATCTTGTTCTTGTTCGTCGTGTTCGGGATCGGAAGCGCGACCAAGGTGGCGATGGTGGCGCTGGTTTTGTTCTACCAGATCCTCGTATCAGCACGCGGGGCGGCGAAAAATATCCCGGAAGAGCACATCATCAGCGTGCGCGCCGCGGGCGCGAGCCGGTGGCAGATCTACTGGCACGTCGTGATCCCGGCAAGCCTCCCTGACATCTTGACGAGCGTGCGGGTAAGTATCGGATTGGGGATTGCATTTTTGTACATCGCCGAGACGAACGCGGCGTTGGGCAACGGGCTCGGCGGTTACATCAACAAACACATGCTGTTCCAGCGCGATCGCGCGTTCGCCGGGATTATCGCCCTCGCCCTGCTCGGTCTCATCCTCTATTTGGCGGTCGACGGCCTGGAGCGAATTTTGTGTCGGTGGAAGTACGTGGCGCGGCGGTCGCGTTGATCGCCGGACCAGCGTCGGGTAGGATCGGATAAATGGAACTCAATCGGTTGTACATCGTGGCCAACACCACCAAGCCCGGGGCGTTGCGTGCCCTCGCCATTCTCAAGGCGTGGTGCAGTGTAAACGAGATTCAAGGGGTGTCGGTCGATCAGGCCTCCCCGCGCCCAATCGAGCCGGAAGGGGCGCTGATCGTCGCCCTTGGTGGGGACGGAACCGTACTGCGAGCAGCGGATCTGTTCGCGGATACCGGAATTCCGATCCTCGGGGCGAACATGGGATCGCTCGGGTTTCTTACTCAGGTTAAGGCGAATACGCTCACCCAAGCGCTGGAAGAGGTTATCCACGACCGGTTTGTGGTGGAGGAACGAATGCGGATCGCCTACCGCGCCGCTGGGCGGACCGGGACCGCCCTCAACGATATCGTCCTCATCGGCGAGGGGCCGACGCGGTTTTGCGAGCTCGACCTGACGGATGAGCACGGCGATGTAATCGCCTCTTACCCCGGCGATGGCTTAATCGTCTCCACTCCCACCGGATCAACGGCGTACAACCTGTCCGCCGGCGGGCCGGTCATCGTGCCCCATGCCAAATGCATCGCCGTCACTCCGCTTGCTACCCACCGTCTTGGTCTACGCCCGCTCATATTTCCCGCGAATGCGGCGTTGACGGTGCGGGTCAATACGGCTGCCGCCCTGATCGTGGACGGTGACGAAGTGGACATCATGCCGCCCGCGAGTGTTCTCACCGTGACGCGCGCGCCGCAATCTACCATCATCATCAACGTTGCCGATACTCCGCCGTTCTTCCGTTTCCTCGCCGAAAAACTCAACTGGGGCGCTCATACCCGCCGTCGCGATAACTCCCTTTAGTTTCGCGCTACGTGCCGTATAATGGGACGGCAGAAGCCAAGAGGTGAGCAAAATGGTGAAAAAGGGAACGTTTCGCGTAAAGAGCGGGTTGGCGGAGATGCTGAAGGGTGGAGTGATCATGGACGTCACCACCGCCGACCAGGCAAAGATCGCTGAGAAGGCCGGCGCGGTGGCGGTAATGGCATTGGAGCGGGTGCCGGCCGACATTCGCGCTCAGGGCGGGGTGGCACGGATGGCCGATCCCCAGAAGGTGAAGGAGATCATGGCCGCGGTGTCGATCCCGGTGATGGCCAAAGTGCGGATCGGCCACTTCGTCGAGGCGCAGATTCTGCAGGCGCTTGAGGTTGACTATATCGACGAGTCCGAGGTCCTCACCCCGGCCGATCCTCGGTTTCACATTGACAAGTGGGCGTTCACCGTCCCGTTCGTATGCGGGGCGCGTAACCTCGGCGAGGCGTGTCGCCGGATCGGAGAGGGCGCAGCGATGATCCGTACCAAGGGCGAACCCGGGACCGGAAACGTCGTCGAAGCGGTTAAACACATGCGGCTGATGCAGGAGCAGATCCGCGCTGTGATTGCCGCCCCCGATGACGAGCTGATGCGGATGGCCAAGGAAATGAGCGCTCCGTACGAGGTGCTGCTTCTCATCCGCGAGCAGGGGCGCTTTCCGGTGGTCAATTTCGCCGCCGGTGGGATCGCCACCCCGGCCGATGCCGCGTTGATGATGCAGCTTGGGGCAGATGGTATCTTCGTGGGCAGCGGAATCTTTAAGTCCGGCGACCCCGAAAAGCGGGCACGGGCGATCGTCGAGGCGACCACTCATTACAACGATCCCAAGATTCTGGCCGAGGTGTCGGCCGGGCTCGGGGAGGCGATGTCGGGAATCGCAATCGAAGAGATCCCACCGCACGAGATGATGCAGGTCCGCTGAATGACAACGGAAATCGGAGTCCTTGGTCTCCAGGGCGCGGTGCGGGAGCACCTTGCAGCGTTGTCCCGCCTTGGGATTGCTGCCCGGGCGGTGAAGCGGTCCGCGGAACTAGACGGGCTGAGTGGGCTAATCCTGCCCGGCGGAGAGTCGACGGCGATCTCCCTCCTCGCCGGGGAAGGGTTTTTGGCGCGGCTGCGGGAAATGGCCGACGCTGGAGTTCCATTGTTCGGCACGTGTGCCGGCATGATCCTGCTCGCGCGGGAGATCGCGGGGCAATCGATCACGTACATCCAGGCGATCGACATCACGGTGGCACGCAACGCGACTGGGCGGCAGGTGGACAGTTTTGAAACGACGCTCAGCGTCGATGGAATCGGAGATGATGTGCCGGCAGTGTTCATCCGCGCTCCGTACATCACGCGGATGGGGCCAGAGGTGCAACCACTGGCCCGGCATGAGGGAACGGTAGTGATGGCGCAGCAGGGGAACGTGCTCGTGACCAGTTTTCACCCCGAGCTCACTGACGATCTGCGCATCCATCGTTACTTCCTCGGAATGGTGGAAAAATACAGACAGGAGGTACAGCAATGAGCAAAGTGGCAATCAACGGATTTGGTCGGATCGGCAGGGCGTTCTTCCGCATCGCTTACGGGAGTCCGGAACTCGACATCGTGGCGATCAACGACCCGTTTATCACCCCGGAAATAGCACGGTACCTGCTCGTTCATGACACGGTTTACCACCGCTACGGAAAAACGGTGGAGGTAACCAATGGCGGAATCAAGGTCGACGGAAAGTTTATCCCGCTGTTGGAAGAGAAGGAACCACCTAAACTTCCGTGGGGAAAGATGGGGATCGACCTAGTGATCGAGTCGACCGGTGTGTTCCTTGAACGCGACAAGGCGTCGTGGCACCTGGAAGCGGGCGCGAAGCGGGTGTTGCTGTCCGCGCCGCCGAAGAGCGGTGACATCCACCAGTTCGTGTACGGAGTGAACCACACCGACTACGATCCAGCTGTGGATACGATCCTCGCCGCCGCGTCGTGCACCACAAACTCATTCGCCCCGGTGGCGTACGTGCTGGAAAAGGAGTTCGGGATCGTACATGCATGGCTCACCACTGTGCATGGCTACACTGCCGATCAGCGCCTCGTCGACTCCCCACACAAGAAATTCACGCGCGGACGGGCGGCAGCGGCGAACATTGTCCCCACTACAACCGGTGCTGCCACCGCCACCACGAAGATTATCCCGTCGCTTGTCGGCAAGATGAACGGGATGGCGTTCCGCGTTCCCGTCCCCACGGGGTCGGTGAGCGACGTCACCGCCGAGACGAAACGGGCGGTGACGGTCGCCGAAGTGAACGCCGTGTTCCGCCGGTACGCGGAGGGTGAGCTCAACGGCATCCTTGGTGTGAGCGACGATCCAATGGTATCAAGCGACATCATCGGCGATTCGCGGGCGAGCGTCGTCGATGTCAACCTGACCGTGGTGGTCGATGAACGGCTTCTCAAGGTGATTACCTTCTATGACAATGAATGGGGGTACACGAACCAGCTCGTCCGCGTGGCAAAACACGTCACTTCTTAATCGCGCTCGGACGTGGGGGGAGGGACTAATATCTCTCCTCTATCCACCGCGGTGTGCGCTGTGCGGAGGCACAGTGGACGGCCTCGCCCCGGTGTGCCAACAGTGCGCAACCGCCCTGCCGAAGTTGACCGGTTCCCGGTGTGTTCAGTGCGAGGAACCGCTTTCCGACGCCGGGACCGATTTGTGCACGGCGTGTGGCACCCGCGACCGCGGGTTCGCGCGTGCCCGCGCTCTCGGGCCGTATGAGTCAGGGTGGGGTGCGTTAGTGCGTGCCCTCAAGTTCGACCGCGAGCGTGCGATCGCGCGGTTCCTCGCCGCCCGGCTGGCTGAGTTCGTCCACGATCGCGATCCATTCGGGCGGATCGACTACATCACCTATGTTCCGATGACGCGCGCCGATCGCCATGATCGTGGGTTCAACCAGGCGGCTCTCCTGGCACGCGGGGTGGGAAAGCGCCTTGGTATCCCGGTTACGTGTCTGTTGCACAAGGCGCGAGTAACCCCGCCCCAGGCCGGATTATCCGCACGTGACCGCGGGAAGAACTTGCGCGGCGCGTTCACTGGAGTAAGATCAGGGAATGGAGCTGTCCTTATAATCGATGATATCTACACCACCGGTGCGACGGTAGAGGAGTGCGCCCGGGTGATCGGAATGGAGGGGTATGCGCCGGTGTACGTGTTGACCGTGGCGCGCGCGTAAAAGGGGGAAGAAAGTGCGGGTGGAGACGGTCGTCCTGGGGGAACTCGCCACCAATTGCTACCTGGTGGAAAGCGACGCGGGGACTGTCCTGATCGATCCCGCGGTTTACACCGATCGGTTACAGAAGCTCCTGCACGGACGCCGGGTGGACTACGTGGTGAACACACACGGCCACTTTGATCACGTCGGCGGCAACTGGGACCTCAAAAAGCGCGGATCCCCGCTTCTCATCCATCACGCCGATTTGGTGTACGTTGATAAAGCATTTCCCGGACATCCGGGGTTCGATCGCTACATAAATGACGGCGATGATATTGCCGGCTTGCACGTCATTCACACTCCTGGACACTCGCCGGGGAGCGTAACGCTGGTTGGTGACGGGATTATGTTCACCGGTGACTTACTGTTTGCCGGATCGATTGGGCGCACCGACTTTCCCGGCGGTTCCGCCGCTGACATGCGCCGGTCGCTCGCCCTCATCATCGCGCTTGACGGCGATTTTCGTGTGTATCCCGGACACGGGCCGTCCACGCTCCTGTCAGTAGAACGGCGAATAAACCCGTATCTTCAGGAGGTACGCGCGGATGGCTGACCGGGCGGACATAGAAGCGATCAAGTCCCGATTGGATATCGTATCTGTGCTCTCCCGCTACATGACCCTCACCAAATCCGGGGCGCGCTACAAGGGCCGATGTCCGTTCCATAAGGATGACACGCCATCTCTGTACGTCGATCCCGAGAAGGGGCTGTGGCACTGCTTCGGTTGTGGCGCGGGCGGGGACATGTTCGGGTTCGTGATGAAGATCGAGCGGATATCGTTTCCCGAGGCGCTGGATCGGCTTGCCGCCGAGGCCGGGGTCAAGCTCTCCCGCCGGGGTGACGGCGCACGGGCACAACTGTACACGATAACTGCTGAGGCGGCGCGCTACTTCGCCGACAACCTGCGTCACCCCCAGGTCGGCAAACGGGCACGCGATTATCTGGAACAGCGGGGCTACCCGCCTGCGATATGGGCCAAATACGGACTTGGGTACGCCGTTGATTCGTGGGACGCGTTCAAAGCGCGATTCGCGCCGCGCCACGGCGTGCAGGCGCTTGTCGATCTCGGGTTCCTCGTAAAAGGAAAACAGGGGAGCGTGTACGACCGGTTCCGCGATCGCGTCATATTTCCGATCTACGACCTGTCCGGGCGCCCGATCGCGTTCGGTGGGCGTGCGTTCGCTGGGGAACCAAAGTACTTGAACTCACCGCAGACGCCGGTGTTCGACAAGGGGCGAAACCTGTACGGGCTGTCGTGGGCCCGGGATGCAATTTCCACCGCCGGGGAGGCGATCCTCGTCGAGGGCTACACCGACGTGCTGTCGCTGCACACAGCCGGGATCGAGAATGTCGTCGGCAGCATGGGCACAGCCCTCACCCGCGGTCAGGCCGACCTGCTGGCCCGGTTCACCAAGAAGGCGGTGATCGCTTACGATCGCGATTCCGCCGGCAGTGCGGCGTCGGTGCGCGGCATGGGAATCCTGCGCAACGCCGGCATAGCGGTGCGCGTGGCCCAGTTCCCGGCGGGCGAAGACCCGGATAGCTACGTGCGCAGTGCCGGTCCGGATGGGGTAAAGGCGGTGATCGCCGCCGCCGTCCCGTTTCACCTGTTCTTCCTGCGTGCACTTGCAGCCCGATACGACCTCACCACTGTCACGGGCAAAGAGGAAGCACTCACTGAGGCACGCCCGTTCTATCAAGGATTACACAGCCTCCCGCTTCGTCATGAGGTGGCGCGGCAATTAGGGGAACTTATCAATCTGCCTGCGGATATGGTGGAACGAGACCTCGCTCGCCGCGGCGCACCGCGCCGGGATACAACACCCGTGTCTCGGGAAGGAATCACGTGGGGCAAGGAAGAAGTGATCCTTGCCCTATTGTTGCAGGGGAAGACACGGTGGGAGGAAGTGGGAAAAGTTGCCGGTCCAGCTGATTTCTCACCGCCGTATCACGCCGTGGCGGAAGCAATCGCTGCTCATGGCGATCCAATCGATGTCGCGGAGATCGTTCTCGACCTCGACGAAGACGCGGTGCAACTCGTGAGCAAACTTGTCATCGCTCCAGTTGTATTTAGTAATACTGACAAAGCGCTCCGCGATGCACTGGCTCGGTTAGTCCGTCTGCCCCGGATCGAGCGGCGGCTGGCGCAATTGCGGGAAGAAATAAAGCAGGCAGAGGCGAATGGAGATAGGGAAAAGATCGACAAATTACAGCAGTCTTACCGTGCATTGGTGGTGGAAAAGGTGACAAGGAGGAGCCATGCCCAAGGATAAAAAGCAACCTGTAGAGCAGCCAAAGCCGGAGGTGCCCGCCGCGGCGGATGAAACAGTTTCCACCCCGCAAGAGGAGAATCTTGACCCCATAGTCGAAGACGATATCCTCGTCGATCCGGATGTCATCCCCGTAACGGAGGACGCCGCGGTCGCGGAGGGAAAGCCGGATCCGGACGTCATTGAGGAATGGGAGGAACGTGAGCACACCAGCCGGCGCGAGGATCCAGTAAAGACTTATCTCCGCGAGATCGGCAAGGTACCGCTTCTCACCAAGGAGGATGAGGTGACTCTGGCGATGGCAATGGAAACGGGAAAGGAAGCGGAACAACAGTTGGAAACCGCTCGTCTGTCCGCGGAGCGCGGCATGGAAGTCCTCCCTCCGGAAAAGGCGAAGGAACT
>WFSM01000160.1 GCA_015485945.1 Candidatus Bipolaricaulota bacterium
CCTTAATTCCTCACTCCTCCGCGCTCTCTGCGCCTCCGCGGTTCATCTTCCGCTTCCACAACACTTCCCACCAACTTGCTCACCGCAGAGACGCAGAGGACACAGAGTTATTACTTTTTATTGATCTTGCCCATTTTAGATTCTCCGCGCTCTCTGCGCCTCTGCGGTAGATTTTTTGTTACCTCACCCTGAAACTTTTGCGGTGAATTGGCGATGGGCCACGGGCGGCGATGGCAGCGCGATGGGCCCGCGTTCCATATCCCTTATGGACGGCAAATCCGTATCCGGGAACGCGGTGGTCAAGCGCAATCATCAACCGATCGCGCGTTACCTTGGCCACGATCGACGCCGTCGCGATATGAAGAGAGCGGGAATCGCCGCGGGTGAAAGAAAGCTCCCGCGGACGGGAAACGCCGTGGACGGGCTCCGGCGCGACAGACAATCCACGGTCGAGCAGCAACAAATCGGCATTCACCCCAACGGCATGATAGGCACGGGCAGCGGCGCGACCGAGCGCCGGCACGATCCCAATCCGATCGATCTCCGCCGGGGACGTCCACCCAACTCCCACCGCCACCGCTTGCATGATCGGCACGATCAGCCGTTCCCGCTTTGCTGGAGTGAGGCGCTTGGAGTCGTCAACCCCAACGAGGGGGAGCAGTGCTGTCGGAATAGAATCGCTCGCGGCGGTACCGATTCCCGGGATGGATACGCAGGCAACGCACGCCGGTCCGGCAAGGGCGCCACGGCCGGCTTCGTCGCATCCGACAAGTCGGTAGTGCATTATGTCGGTGTTCGCGTTGGTGACAAGCCCCGCCATTACTGCGCAATCAAAGCGATACAACGCTTCCAGTCGTGCCCAGGCCTGTTCCGATCTCATATTTCACCGCCGAGACGCAGAGAACACAGAGTTGCTATATTTTTTTGCGGATCTTACCCAGTGTAAAATCGCCTGCGAGCTCTGCGCCTCCACGGTTCATCCTCCGTTTCCACAGCACACCCCACCAACTTGTTCACCGCCGAGACGCAGAGAACACAGAGTTATTACTTTTCATTGATCTTGCCTATTTTAGATTCTCCGCGATCTCTGCGCCTCTGCGGTGAAACTTCTCTACCAGTGGAAATAGCCGTTCATCGGGCCGAACCGATCGAGCGGCCACACCCGGAAATACGGCTCACCGATGAAGTCGTGACGATTGACAAACCCCCAATAGCGGGAGTCGAGCGAATTGCCGGAGTTGTCCCCGAGCACAAACCACTTCCCCGGTGGGACTTTGGTCGGGGTATTCCCATAGCGGATTCCGGGCAAATCGGAGTAATAGTAGCGGCTGGTGGGGAACCGCGACCCGGTGCGTGGCTTCCCGTCCACATACACATGCCCATCCTTGATCTGCACCGTCTGACCGCCAACAGCGATCAACCGCTTGACGTAGCGGACCCGCCGTTCACGCGGGATGATCCCCAGCGCACGCAGGGAATTCTCCCCCTGTTTCTTGTCGCCGAGCTTGTACGTGCTGCCGTTGGCCGTACGCAGAATAATGTTCGTTCCCACCGGCAACGCAGCGAGCACTTCGTTGGCACCCGCAGCGGAGAACGAAACTTTGTTGCCGATCCATGCCGGCATCTCGGTGGTGGAAATAAGCATCCCGGGCGACATCCCGGCGGCCGCGGCCGGCGATCCCGCGGTGACCTCTTTCACGTACGTCGCTTCAGTGTGCCAGAACACGACGATATCACCGGGATGAGGGGCGCGGAAGTAATACGAAATCTTATCGACGAAGAATGAATCTCGGGGGTCGATCGTGGGCTTCATCGACCCGGTGGGAACGCTCATCCGTACAGTGACAAAGTTGATTACCAGAAACGCAAGCGCTCCTGCTACGACCAATACTTCGATCCATTCCAGGACCTCGCTCGCCACCCGCCCGGGATTGTACCCGAGCCGCCGCACGAGCTTCAGGATCAGCGCCGGCTTCTTACGCTTCTTTCGTTTCATACTCACCTCGTATATCTCCACCGCGGAGGCGCAGAGAACACAGAGTTTTTAAATTTCTTATCCATTGCAAAATCTCCGCAGTTCCGCAGCTCATCTTCCGCTTACACAGCGCATCCCATCAACTTTCACCACAGAGACGCTGAGGACACAGAGTTCTTATTTTTACATTTCTAACCATTTTAAATCCTTCTACTAATCCTACACATTCACGGCGCTCCGTACACTTTCTTAAGGCGCTCCACTAATCTATTCAC
>WFSM01000161.1 GCA_015485945.1 Candidatus Bipolaricaulota bacterium
GGCCCCGTACATGCGGGACGAGTTTAAGCAGAACTTCCGCCATAACGCATTTTTTATCTCCGGGAACACGCGCGCGGAGGTAAACAAGGGATTGGCAGATTACACTCCGATCTTTCTCTCGCAGGTGCCGGATCTGTTTTACCGCCGGGTAGTGCCGATCGACGTGGCGCTGGTACAGGTGTCACCGCCCGATCGCTATGGTTACATGAGCCTGGGGATCAGCGTGGACATCGTGCGGGCAGCGGTGGACAGTGCCGATTGCGTTGTCTGCCAGGTCAACCCGCAAATGCCGCGAATTCACGGAGACAGCTTTGTCCACATCACCGACGTCGATTACCTCATCCCGTACGATGAACCACTGCTCGAATACGAAACCGAAGTGGTCGATGAAGCCGCGTGTCGCATTGGCCGCTACGTGGCGCGGTTAGTGGAAGATGAGGCCACGATCCAAGTTGGATACGGGCGGATTCCCAACGCCGTGTTGCGCAACCTGGGAGACAAACGCCATCTTGGAGTTCACACCGAACTTCTGAGCGATGGGATCGTCGAGCTGATGAAAAAAGGCGTGATCGATAACTCGCGCAAATCGCTCGACCCCAATAAGACAGTGGCTGCATTTTCCATGGGACACCGGGAAACGTACGCCTATCTCGCCGACAACCCCGCCGTCGAGTTTCGCCCGGTGGAATACACGAATGATCCGATGGTTATCGCCCAACAACACCGGATGACCGCGATCAACACCGCGCTTACCATCGATCTCACCGGGCAGGCGACAGCGGAGTCGATCGGAAAGACTTTCTACTCTGGAATCGGCGGTCAAGCCGATTTCATGCGGGGGGCGGTCCTCGCCCGCCACGGGAAGTCGATCCTTGTTCTGGAGTCGACGGCGCGGAACGGTGAAGTATCGCGAATTGTACCGATGATGCCAGAAGGGTCGGGGGTGACCCTTACCCGTGGCGACGTCCACTACGTGGTCACCGAGTACGGCATTGCCTATCTGCACGGGAAAAACGTCCGCGAGCGCGCGATGGAGTTGATCAGCATTGCCCATCCCAAGTTCCGGCCATGGCTGCTGCAGGAAGCAAAAGCGCTCAATCTGATCTACAAGGACCAGGCGTACATTCCCGGGGAACGGGGACAGTACCCCGAGGCGTTGGAGACGTATCGCACCACGCGATCCGGTCTGGAGATATTTCTGCGCCCGGTGCGGCTGAGCGACGAACCACTCCTCAAGGATTTCTTCTACTCCTTGTCCGATCAGTCAATTTACCGGCGGTTCATCTCGGCGCGCACCGACATGCCGCACGAACGGCTGCAGGAGTTTGCCGTGATCGATTACACGCGTGAGATGGTGATTTTGGCCATCATCGGCGGCGAGGAGAACCCAACGGTAGTTGGGGTGGGGCAATACGGAATCGACGAACAGACCCACACCGCCGAGGTGGCGCTGGTCGTGCGTGACGAATATCAGAACAAGGGGATCGGCACCGAGCTATTGAACTATCTAACCTATCTCGCCAAGCGCCACGGGCTGCACGGATTTACCGCCGAGGTGCTGGTGGGGAACCAACCGATGTTGCATTTGTTTGAAAAGGCCGGATTCACGATCGATAAACGGCGCGAGGCCGGCGTGTACGAATTGCGAATGCTGTTCAGGTGATAACATGAAAGAAAAACCGGATATTAAGTATTTGTTTGAACCGCGGACGATCGCTGTCATCGGGGCGTCGAAAAACCCAGCGAAGATCGGGTACCGCATCGTGGAAAACATCATCAATTCGGGCTATAAGGGGAAGATCTACCCCATCAATCCCAAGGGCGGGGAGATCCTCGGGCACCCAATCTACCGCGATCTGACGGAACCCAAGGGCGAGATTGACGTAGCGGTTATTTCCATTCCCGCTGCCCATGTCCGCGGTGCGGTAGAGGAGTGCGGCAAGCGGGGGGTGAAACACCTAGTGATCATCACCTCGGGGTTTTCCGAGGTGGGGAACCGCGCGGAGGAACAGGCGTTGGTGGAGATTGCGCACCAATACTGGATGAGAATCCTCGGTCCGAACATCTGCGGGATCTACTCCGCGAAGGCGTCGCTTGACGCCACGTTCGGCCCCGGCGGGATCCTGCCCGGTCATGTGGCGATTATCTCGCAAAGCGGCGCCCTCGGGATCGCGATGATCGGCAAGACCGCAGCCGAATCGCTTGGCCTGTCGGCACTGGTGTCGGTAGGGA
>WFSM01000162.1 GCA_015485945.1 Candidatus Bipolaricaulota bacterium
TAGAGAGAGCCGCTCCCGTCATTCCGGCGTAGGTGAGGATCAAGAACGCATATTCTACGGACTCGAGGTCGAGCCTTTCGATGAACTCAGCCACAATCCCCGGGACGGCAAACCCGTGCACTGGGCAAACTACCCCGATTTGATGTGTCGGGGGGACGATTCGAGCGACATTTTGCAATGCCGGAATCCCGACAAGTCCGGTAGCACCCAGCGTGGCAGCAATCTGTCGTGCGATGGCAAGCGAATTTCCTGTCCCGGTGAAGTAGTAAATCGTAGTATTTATGTGGGGAAAAGTATAGCGGACAGGATAGGGCTAAACGACCTCGGATCGGTAAGGGGGGTTAGCTCCACGGCGGGTGCAGGTGAGCGCCGCAATGCGGGCTGCTTGTTCCAGTGCGGAATGCAGATTTGATTGGGACAATGCTGCTAATGATTTAGGATCGAGTCGAGCGTTCTCGTACAGCCACGCGAGGAGCCCGGCGGTAAACGCGTCACCGGCGCCGACGGTGTCCACCACCTCTACCCGGGCTCCATCAACTGTAGCATGCTGTGTTGCAGTGTAGGCGTTAGCCCCCGTTGCCCCGTGCGTTACGACGACGAGTTGTGGACCACGTTTGAGCCATTCTTGTGCCGCGGACGCTTCATCTTTACCCGGATACAAGTAGTCCAGATCAACCCGGCTTACTTTCACTAAGTTGCTTTGACGTAACCACTCAGCAAACCGCTTAAGGTAATGTGATTTGTCTTTGATCTGGTTAGGGCGAACATTTGGATCAAATGAAATGAGGCGCTTCCCGGATTCCCGGAGGAGTAACCCGGTTAGAGTGGTTCCAATCGGCTCCCGCATCATGGCAAGTGATCCCACGTGGATCACTTTGATCCCGGCGGGGAGAGGATCAGGAATGAACGCTGGCGTGAGCAGGGCATCGGCTGTCCCTTCACAATAGAATGAAAACTCTGGTTCCTCACCACTAGTAGCATGGATGAATGACAGGGCAGTAGGGGCATCTTCCTCCGCGAGATAGCGCAAATCCACCCCGCTGGTCTTCAGGCTTTGTTTGAGCATTCGCCCAAATCGGTCACACGACAGCTTCCCCAAGTATCCGACCGGAACACCGAGACGCCCAAGACCAATTGCCACGTTGTGCGGGGATCCGCCGGGATGGGGAACGTATCCATCCTCTTTGCTGCAGTAAGCGGGGAAAAAATCGATCAGTGCTTCACCAACAACGAGAAAGACCATCCTTAGATGACCTCAAGTGATCCATCGGAGCGGAAATGAACAAGCATTGGGTCTGAGAGCCCTCCAATAAATGTGCCGGTTTTGTCCTGCCCAAGCCACGTTAGAACAACCCAGCTTCCACCAGGAGCTTGCACTAACTTGGCACCGTAATGGTATCCGATTTTGTCCCCTAATAGAAGCCTCGCTCGGCTGTAAGGACCGCGGAATCTTGGTGACGTCATAAAATAGGTACCGGTGCGGGGGCGGGGAGGGTCAGTCTCCTCTGGCTTAGAATGCTCTATCCAATCCTTGTCCGCGCTGAATAGGAGGTAATGCCTTCCTTGATGCATGACGTATTGAGGTATCTCCATCTGCATGAAGTCTCGCGGCGTGCTCACCGGCGGAAGCACCTTCCAGGTCAGAAGATCACTCGATCGGGCAATGGCGATGCATCCGTAGTTCCCGTACGCTCCCCCTTTTGCTCGCGCTGTTATAAAAGTATAGAACACGTTCTCAGATTTGCAGTAAACCACATAAGGGTCACGCCACGCCTGCTCAGAAAAAGGAGAGGCGATTTCGTCTTCGTACCGGGTTAGATCAGCTTTAATAACCGGATTAGCCGGATGTTTTGTCCAATCCCTGAGATCATTGGAGAAAGCAAGTCCGATACGTTGAATCTTTCCTCCTTCTTCGACATTAGTCCCGGTATAGAGCATGAAAAACCTATTTCTCCCAGCGATAACACTCCCAGTCCAGATGGCACGGTCGTCCCATGCTCCGCGCGAACCCGGCGCGAGGGCTGTCCCCAGGTAGTCCCAGTGCTGCAGATCGGATGAGATAGCATGCCCTACCGTAGCCAGTCCATGGCGCATCTCCGGATCGGGTAAATCACGGGGAGCTTGCAGGTAAAACAGGTGATATTTACCCTGCCGGTTTATCACCCAGAAATCCCACAGGTAGTGATCCTTTGGAACGTACATGTTAACCTCATCCCTTGAGGCCGGATTGAACGATGCTTTGGATGAACCAGCGCTGGAATATGAAGTAGACGATCAACAAGGGCAGGGAGGTCAAAAAGGCGAACGCCATCACGTCTCCCCAGTTTCGCGGTGGTTGTCCGAAGAAGGTGCTCATCGCTACCGAAAGCGGGCGGACCTCAGGCCCTTGTGTCACCATCAGCGGCCATAGGAACGAGTTCCAATACTCCAGTGATTGCAGGATGGCCACCGTCGCAATCACGGGGTGGGAAAGAGGAATGATGAGCTTTCGATAGATCTGCCACCAACTCGCTCCATCCACCCTCGCCGCTTCGTTGAGCTC
Source organism: Candidatus Bipolaricaulota bacterium (assembly GCA_015485945.1). Classification (GTDB taxonomy): domain Bacteria; phylum Bipolaricaulota; class Bipolaricaulia; order UBA7950; family UBA9294; genus S016-54. The sequence continues at coordinate 2,543 of WFSM01000162.1, forward strand.
CTTGGGGATCTTATTGAAAAACTGATAGAAAAGGTAAATCGAAAATGGATGTGCAATAAATGGAATTATCTGCACATAATAACTATCAAACCAGCCAAAACGATTAACCATCAATAACAATGGAACCGCTAGGCCCTCGAAGGGGATAATGATGAGTGCCACCACGAATGACACCAGGAAGGCCCTTCCGGGAAAGCGGAGGCGAGCTAATGCAAACGCCGCCATACTGTTTACTAGGACGCCCAATGCGACAATACTTCCAACGATTACAACGGTATTGAACAGAAAACGTACCCATGGAGTTGACCCCATGCCTTGGCCCGAAAGCACGGACCAGTAGTTCGCAAGCGATGGGTGAGGAGCCCAAAAAGCCCGTATGCTGGCCATGTCATTCATTACTTGTAACTCATTAGACTTCAATGAAGTAGCCAGCATTACAACGATAGGAATAAGGAACGCGACGGCGAAGAAAAGAAGGATAATATAGTAAACGCCTATAGGAAGGTAATGGCGCATTATTCCACCTCGTGTTCTTCAACGAAGATTCGCCGCTGGATAATCGAAATCATCAATACGATCAGGACGAACACGACGGAAGCCGCGGAAGCATATCCCACTTTGAGCTCACGATAACCGGCGACGTAGATGTAACGGACAAGGGTGTTTGTCGCCCCTAGGGGACCACCTTGGGTCAATACCTCCACTTGGGTGAAGAGTTTGAACGCAAGGATCGTGGTGGTCACTAGTACAAAGATATGAGTGTTCCTAAGGCCGGGCATAGTTATATAGCGAAACTGTTGCCACAAGTTAGCCCCGTCGATGCGAGCCGCCTCGTAGAGTTCAGCTGATATCTCCTGCAATCCAGCTAAATAAATAATCATTTGAAATCCTACCCCTTGCCAGATGGAGATAAGTATAATGGTGGGGAGAGCCAAGGATCTGTTCCCAAGCCAATCAAGTGGTCCGATGTGTTTGAAGGTCGCTCCTTGGATAAGGGTGTTAAGCAGTCCTTCCGGATACATGAGCAAAAAGTACCAAATCACACAGACAACAACCATCGGAATAACTACTGGCATAAAGTAGAGACTGCGGAAGATTTTGATTTGCGGAATTCGCTTGTTGACCAGAATGGCTAAGAAAAGCGCTAGCGCGCTCTGTAATGGCACTACAACCACCGCGAAAAGAAAGTTATTTCGTAGAGCTTGCCAAAAGCCCCCGTCCCCAAAGAGGCGAATGTAGTTTCGTAAGCCGATGATCTTTGTGGGGAGAGGGCTCACCAACCGTTGGCTAGTGAAGGAGAGAACCAAAGACATTATAAATGGAGTAATGAGGAATACAAGCAACAGGATCAGCGCTGGAGCGAGGAACGCCCAGGCAGCTGTGCTCTCATTCCCAAGAAAGTGTTTTGTCGACATCTTGCTGCTCAAAACGAGAGGAGGAACCCCACCAATGTGGGGCTCCTCCTACATAAACTATTTCTTCCCGAACGGCGGGTAGCCGTCGTTATCCGCGATATCCTGGTCAATCTTAACCGCAGCTTTGTGGAGCTCGGTATAAACATCCGCTCCTGCCACGATGTTCTTCACCGCAGTGGCGAAGGCGGAAGTGATGGTTGGATATCCTGGGTAGACCGGCCGTGGAACGGCAATGGTCTTCAACTGATCGGCGAATATGCTAAGCGGTCCTCCCGGTCGGTAGAGAGCGGATTGTGCGATCGCTGACTTGCGGGACGGAACGGCACCGTTAGCTGCCGTCATCTTTAGGATTTGGTTGGGCTGTAGAATAAATGCCAAGAATTTCCAAGCTGCCCCAGGGTGCTTAGAATTGCTCGTTATTGCCCATGCCCATGAACCCATTCCGGTGGCAGCGCGGCATCCTGCTCCCAGCTTGGGCATGGGGAGAAGGACAAGATCATCGCCAAGCCCTTTCTTGTGCGGATCCCACATCCAGTGTCCGACCCATGCCAACGCCGCGTCCTTCTTGCCGTAGAAGGAATCATCACCGGCTGAAGCCGGCACAACCCATCCTTTCTTTATCCAGTGTTGGAAAAGCGTCATCGCAAGGACTGAAGAAATCCCATCCAGGGTCCCTTCTGCCTTCCAGGTCGTCCGATTGATCAGGTCACCGCCGAACGCCTGCAGGATGGGCGAAAAGCCGTATGTAAACCATTCACCAGCCCCATAGTTAAGTTTCAAATCCAACGGCCACTTGACTTCCGGAAGGGCTGCCAACTTGGCGAGAGCATCTTCGAACTCGTTGAGGGTCCAGGCATCGTTGACGCTTGTCGGAATACGTACCCCCGCCTCTTTCAGATATTTGCGATTGCCCCAAATAGCGAGCCCGGAGTCAAAGACCCCGAGCGCATAAAGCTTGCCATCCGGGGGATACGTGCCCTGAGCAAGAATCGATGGAAGAAAATCACTTCGGAGTTGTGGTGTGACATATTCATCAAGTGGACGTAGCCACCCGTTCCAAACAAAGTTGGCCATGGTCGGCCCATCAAGGTCAAGTAGGTCAGGCAACTTGCCGGCTAAGCCAGCGGCTCGTACTTGGTCCGTGTAGTTTGCTTCAGGGATAAGCACCAGCTTAACGGCGACTTCATTCTGCGAGGCATTGAACTCAGCGACTTGTGCCTTCATGACTGCCAGTTCTTCCGGTTTGCCAGTATGCCACCATACTGTGATTTGGGTAGGCGATTGTGCATACAACAAACCGCCAGCCCACACTGTCAATCCAAGGATCAATAACAACCCCACTATTTTTCGCATAGTTCCTCCTTTTCCTGTTGAATCCCGGTGTCTTTCCGTCGCTTATTACTATAGGCTAATCCATCACCTCCTTTATGAAGTTATTTTAACTACTCACTTTATAGATTCAACGGAACCCCGAATTTGAAGTTTCACCCCGATCCGCCTATCTTCACCTTTTATTGCATCCTGGGAATGAGGATGAGCATGGATGTATTCACATAGCAGTTGAACGGCCTCATAGCCGATCCTGTACGGATCTTGTGCTACTGTCGTAAGCGGCGGTTCAAACGCGGCTGCCCATTCGAAGTCGTCAAACCCCACTACTGATACATCTTGTGGGCAGCTAAGCCCCAACTTGTGTATCGCCATCATCACCCCGATTGTCATCAGGTTGTTAGTGGCGAACACCGCGCTCGGTCGGTCCGCCCCGTCGAGAAGATCAAGACAGGCCTCCTTGCCCTCCGCCACCTGGGAATGTCCATATGCAATCAGTGCGCGGTCGATCTCGAACCCGTTGTCGGTTAACGCCCGTTCATACCCGCGTAGCCGTTCGGTGGTAGTTGAGACATGGGGAAGGCCGAGAATGATTCCGATTTGGCGATGTCCCTGCTCGATCAGGTAGCGAGTGGCACGATACGCTCCCTCTTCGTTTTCCGATAGCACGGCGGGAGCGTCGACTCCATCTATCTTTCTGTCGATGAATACAATCTGTAGGCCGCGCGTGATGAGATCACGGATCAATTCGTCGTTCTTCCCTGTCGGAGCGAGGATCATCCCGTCCACCCGCTTGCGCGACAGGAGCTGAAGGTAGACGAGTTCGTTTTCCAGTTTCTCGCTTGTATTACAAATAAGAAGGCTGTAGCCATTCTCGCGTGCGCAGTCTTCCGCTCCTCGAATTAGCGTTGCGAAGAACGGGTTGCTGATGTCTGAGACAACTGCACCGATAACGTGAGTGGTGCGCGTGCGCAGAGATTGTGCAACCGCATTGGGGTGAAAATTAAGGGCTTCCATAGCCGCGCGTACACGTTTTGCCGTGTCTGGTGCGACGTTTCGTGTCCCATTGATGACATACGAGACGGTCGCTACTGATACTCCCGCTTGTTTTGCTACATCTTTTATCGTTGCCATCCAGCCAACTTTCTAAACGTTTAGTCTAACCGTTTAGAAAGATACTGCAAAAGGTCCTGCTTGTCAAGAGCGGAGGCTAAAATCCAGGAGTAATTGGAATTTCTTTGTCTAAACGGTTGTACCTTGCCGGCATGTCCGCGTGTGGTACAATGAATTCACTATGCGCTATTACGTTGAGACGGACGGCAGGGTGTACCTGGTGCGCCGGGAAGAAGGACTTGATCTGCCCACCGCCGTGGAGCTTCCGTTTCCCATCACTGAGGTTGCCCCACTTGCGACGGATATCCCCGTGATGTTTGCCACTCCCCAGCTTTCCCGGTTTCCGCGTGAATGGCCGAGCAAAGATGACCTTGCCAGCATTGCCGGGGTGACGCCGCTTGTCCGTGCCGCGGTGCATGCGTCGATGCCACGGGTGGTAATGGAGGGATTGTGCGTGCAGTCGGGGAAAATACTACTCGTGAATGCAAGCCGCGGACTGACTAAGGGAATGTGGTCGCTGCCGGGCGGTTTCCTCCGCTACGGCGAGACCCCGGCCGATGGGCTGGTGCGTGAGGTGCGTGAAGAGCTGCACGTCAATGCGATGATTACCGAACTGATCGACGCACAGGCGAAGATTGGTGTGGAGAGCCGACTACACTGGGTTATGTTTTTCTACCGGATCACGATTGACGGCACTCCCGACCCTGACCCGGACGAAATCGCGGAGGCGCGGTTCTTTCCCCTCGCGCAAGCGCCGGAGCTCGTGCATGGATCGTTAATGCGTGCAGTTGTTGCTGAGTTACAGTAGGTCCATCCCGATACTCAACCGCACTTCCTGGCTCCACTCAAGATAGTACGGCTCGTGTGCGAACCGCATCTCCAAGGTAACGGTCGCAGTCTTGAGCGGGGTGATCGTGAGATTCAACGTGATGCGGTGTGAATTCTCCAGGTTGCCGTTGTATACGTTTTGCGAGAACGTGTATGCGCCGGATAGGCTGAGAATGGACGATAGCAGGTAGTCGTAGGTCAGGCCAAGCTCAAGTTGGTGGTTGTGCACAATATCCAGCGATCCGGATAGGCTGCCCTTGACGAGAAACTGGGATGATGGAGTGGCGGTGAACGCGTAGTTAAACCCGGCGGTGGCGAGGAGCTCGTTTGGCCCCCCTTGTGGATTGAGGATTTCGTATGTCAAGCCGACTTTCGCTTCTCCACCGCAGTAGCGGGGATGGGTGTTGTCTTCGACAATCTGCGTGATCTCGGACAAGTCAAGTGCGTTGAGCCCGCCTTGCTTGACCAACCCGCTTCCGGTGATGATTTCCTGTAACGCAGCGATCAGATCCGCGGTGGTGTGGTAAGTGGCACGGTTGTCAATCTCGTTTGCTACCGCCAATAAGTCGACGTCGGACAGATGGCCGACCAGGCTGTGATGGTCCACCAGGTAGTTGTCAATTTTCGTCGCCTTAGCGAGCGGGGTGACGTTGGTGAACCGACCGTAACCGAGCCCGAAGTTGACTGAAATCCCGATCTTCTTGTACGCGGACGCGGTTTTACCGGTTACTCCTGCAAACCCGAAATACGCCGCTTCCGGCGAGAAATAGCGTTTTAGACTTCCGGCTGCCGTCGCGTTGTATGAGGACAGCGACAACACTGATATCGTCATATCGTTGGCCGCGGAGATGGAATAACCGAAATCGGGGGAGTCGTACAAGTGTGAATAGTGGATCTGGAACTCGCCGGCATTGATATTGCGGTCTTTGAGCCCGTATGGGTCGTTGTAATAATGGTACGAAAAGGTCATTCCCAAGGTAGCAAGGTCACTTACAGGAGCGTGGTAGTCGCACAACGGCATTCCCGTAGCGCTCCCGACAGCGATGATAACGATCAATACCGCGAACAGGTAAGGCTTCATCCAAGTTCACCTCCAGATTCAGAATACCGGGCGCCGTTATTCCGGTCCATCGATTCGTTCCCATTTTCAGGTGCGGGATGTCCATCGCGGCGCACCGCCTCCACCCCGAACCGCGCGTGAAGTTTATCGACGACATGGTCGAGGGCATCGTTGCGCGTCCCGAACAACGGCAATTGCCGCGTGGTCGCCGTGGTGATTCCTCCCACTCCGACCCCGAGGAGTCGCACGCCGTCGTCGGCTATTCTGACGCGCCGGCGTACAAGTGCTGCCGCGGTTTCCTCGATCAAGTAAGTGGAGTCGGTCGGGGCTTCCATCCGTATCTGGCGGGTGATCGTGCGAAAGTCGGGGTAGCGCACCTTAACGCGGATTGTGCGTCCCAACAGGCGCTCGTGCCGCAGTTCCGCCGCCACCACTCGTGCCATCCGGCGGACAATCCGTTCGATTTCCTCCGGAGCGTAGATGTCGTGTGGAAACGTGGTTTCGCGCGACACCGACTTGGTCTCCCGATGGGGACGTAGCGGAGTATCATCACGGCCACGCGCCAATTGGTATAACGTCCGCCCGTAGCGCCCGAACTCGTGTACGAGGACGTCGAGCGTCGCTCCCCGCAGATCGGCAACGGAGTGGATACCGAGCCCCCGTAACCGATGTGCCGTCACCTTGCCGACCCCGGCGATACGGTCCACCGGGAGGGGATCAAGCACCGCTTGCACATTATCCGGGGTGATGATCACCAATCCATCTGGCTTTTCAATCTCGGATGCAATCTTGGCCAAAAATCGGTTCGGTCCGAGTCCCACCGAGCAGGTGAGCCCGGTTTCAGCGTGCACCCGCGCTTTGATCGTGCGCACAATTACCTCCGCCGGACCGCCGGTGCGTTCGGATCCGGTGAGATCAAAGTACGCTTCGTCCAGCGAGGCCGGCTCTACAATCGGGGTGTAGTCATGAATGATCGCCCGCACCCGGTCAGATATCTCCTTGTACCGCGGGAACCGTGGTGGGAGAAAAATCGCGTGCGGACATAGTTTTCGCGCCTTGGCCATCGGCATTGCGCTTCCGACCCCGAATGCCCGTGCTTCGTACGACGCGGTTGCCACTACGCCACGTGGCCCAAGTCCACCCACGATCACCGCCTTTCCCCGATATGTCGGGTTGTCCAACTGTTCCACTGCGGCGAAGAACGCGTCCATATCCAAGTGACCGATCTTGCGCGTCTCTTTTTCCATCGTGATAAAGAGGATAGAATCAACCGACATGGGGATCAAGGCGCGCATCGCTCTTACCGGACGACCGGGGGTGGGAAAGACGACCCTGATCGAACGCGTCCTTCCGCTCATCCCGTTGTCATCTGGAGGAATGATCACCAAGGAGGTTCGCAAGTGCGGGCGCCGGGTGGGGTTTGCGGTGATTGATGTTGCCACCGGCATCACCGGCACCCTTGCCCACATTCATGGTCGTCGCGGCCCCAATGTCGGCCGTTACACTGTGAACGTGGATGACCTTGAGCGCATCGGCATTGCGGCGATCGAACGGGCAATTGCGGACAAAGATCTCGTGGTTATCGATGAACTCGCCCCGATGGAGATTTGCTCACCGCTGTTCATTCCCATGGTCGAGCGAGCGCTTACAAGTGACAAGGCGTTAATCATCTCCACCCACGCCCACCTTGATCATCCGCTTATCCACCGCGTCCGCCAACAGCTAACGCTGTTTCGCGTTAAGGTAAGCAATCGCGATGCGCTGGTAGAAGAGATCGTACGCGAGTTTGGACAATAACTCGACACGCCACGGCAAAAAATAAATGGGCGAAGCAGGGCTCGAACCTGCGACCTTTCGGATGTGACCCGAACGCTCTCCCAGCTGAGCTATTCGCCCATGATAAACTTATTCTAGCACCGCGCTACCCGGCGATCAAGCGTCGAACTCCGCGCCGTCGAGCATCCCGGCAAGGCTCTCTCCCTCCCGCTTACGAGTGATCTCCACCAGCCCCAGCGGGGTGATGTCGATAAAATCGGCCGACACCCGGTCCTTGCGCAGCTCTTCTTTGATCGCATCGATCATCTTTTGGATGTTCTGTGGGCTTTCCATGTCCACGAAGTCAATGATGATGATGCCACTGATCCGGCGCAGGCGGAGTTGGCGAGCGATTTCTTTCACTGCTTCGAGGTTGGTGTTCAGGATCGCCGCCTGCTGATTGCGATGGCGCACATCTCCACCGGTGTTGACATCGATCGCAGTGAGGGCCTCGGTTTCGTCAATCACAATGAATCCGCCCCCGGCCAGGTTTACCCGCCGCGAGCGCGTTTCCTGAATCTGCTCCTCGATCCGGTAGTGAACGAACAGCGGCGCTTTCTCTTTGTGGACACGGATGCGGTCTCTGTACTCCTCCATGTACATGTACTCAAGGAACGATAGGATCTTCTCGCGGAAGAACTCGGAATCGACGACCACTTCATGCACATCGGGAAGGAGCCGGTCGCGCAGAACGGTCTGGACAAGCCCCATCGTCTTGTATAACAGTTGCGGCGCTGATGACCGTTGCTCCGCGGACTCGATCCCCACCCATGTTTCGGCGAGGAGCTGGTAGTCGCGGGCGAGGTCTTCCTCGCTCGCCCACCGGGCGGCGGTGCGGGCGATCATTCCTTCCCCGTTTTTCTTGAGCTCACGGGCGATCCGGCGTAGTTGACGCTGCTTGCGCACGCTTTCTATCCGTCGTGACACCCCAAGCCGGTCCTCGGTGGGAAGATATACCCAAAACCGCCCCGGCAGGCTGATCTTTGTCGTGCCTTGGGGATTCTTTGTCCCAATTTCACCCCGCCGTATCTGGAGCAGCAGTGATTGGCCCGGTCGCAGTACCTTCTCGATCGGCGCCGCCCCGTGCCACGGTTTGAACCCGTGTTCTTTCAAAATGCTGTCGTTGATCTCCCCCTGGGGAAGAAACAAGCTCTTGCGCTCCCCGACGTCGACAAACGCCGCTCCCATGCCGGGGAGGACATCCTCCACCTTGCCTTTGTAGATGTTGCCAACGATGCGTTCCTGGGTCGGATGGCCGTAGTAGATTTCCATTAGACGGTCGTCCTCGAGGATGGCGACACGAGTTCGCTTCGCCTTTCCGTCCGGGGAATCAACCGAAATTAAGATTCGTTTGCCTTTAATTTTTTCACCTTCTTTCCCTCATCGAGTCCAGCTAGCACATGTGCAAGTTCCACCCCGCTTTCCGGATCGCGTACATGCGGCGCGATCTCTACCAGCGGAACCAATACGAATCTCCGGTTGAGCATGCGGGGATGGGGAATCTCCAAGTCGGGCGCATGAATGACCATCTGTTTGTACAACAGAAGATCGATATCGAGGACGCGGGGGCCGAACCGTATCGTCTCTTGCCGCCCCGCGGCGCGCTCAATCCGCTTACAGACGGCGAGCAATTCCCGTGGGGGGAGGTCGGTCCGCGCAGCGAGAACCTGATTCAGGAACCACGGTTGGTCTTCCACCCCCACCGGTTCGGTTTCATAGACCGATGATCGGCGCGTGATCTCAACCCCAGCCCGTTCCAGGCCGTCGATTCCGAACTTCAGGTTGGCGGTGCGGTCGCCGATGTTGGTGCCGAGACAGAAGTAAACACCGGCGTCGTCTAATTCCGCGTCTGCGTTATCTCGAACGCTGCCCATATCCCCTTCTCCAATCCAGGTGGGGCGAGTTTCCTCACCCGCACAGTCAACCGGTTGATCCGGGGAAAGCGACGGAGTAACTCGTCCGCGATTGCACCTCCAAAGGACTCGATGAGGCGAAATCTCTTGCTTGCGTTGACATCGCGGACTGCTGCCACCACTTTCGTGTAGTCAATCGTGTCTTCCAACCGGTCACTCGCGATCGCCCGTTCCAATGCCCCCTCCAGTTCAACGTCGATGCGGAACCGGTTCCCATTTTCTCGTTCCTGCGGATACCACCCGTGTCGCCCGACGAGCTCGATGCCCGCGACGACAAGGCGGGTTGTTGCCTTTTCTATCCCCATCAATCCTTTGATTCCACCGCGATCATGCTGAAATCGCCGATGCGCAAAAACAGATTGGATAGGCGCTTCAAAAACGCCAGTCGATTGGCACGCACCGTTTTATCATCATCCATCACCAATACTTCATCGAAATAGCGGTCGATTGGATCCTTGAGCGCGAGAAGACGAGTGAGAGCTTGCGCGTAGTCACGTGCTTCCAGGTCGCGTGTCACTTCGCCCTCCGCCTTCAGGTACTCCCGCCACAGGTTTCGTTCCGCATCCGCGCTGAACAGGGCGGGATAGAACTCCGTTTCCGTGACCGCTTTGGTGATGTTGCGGGCGCGGGAAAACCCAAGGCGGAGCGCGACGAACGCCGGGCTCTGTTTGCTGGCGGCGAGGGCACGGGCGCGCAGGTGGGCGCGGTAGAAGTTGCCGATACCGGCTGCGGCCACTGCCTGGACCACATCAGGAGCAATGTCGTACCGCTGTCGCAGCACTTGAATGGCGCGGTCGGACAGGAACGCTGCCACCGCGGCGAGATCCGCCTTGCGGTCGATTGCCGCGTAAGCGTCCGCAACGGCGCCAATGAGTGCGATAAAGTCAACGTCAACCTCTTTTTCCACCGCGATGCGTACGAGTGCGTTTGCCTGGCGTTTGATGCCGTATGGATCACGCGACCCCTTGGGAGCTTCACCGACGAGGAGCGCTCCCACGATTGTGTCCAACTTGTCCGCCAAGCTGACCCCCGTTCCGGCAGCGGTTTCCGGCAGCGGATCGCCGAATGCCCGCGGCAGGTAATGCTCGCGGATCGCCGTCGCTACGGTGTCCGGTTCGCCGTCGAGCCGGGCATAGATAGCGCCCGCGGTCCCTTCCAGCTCGGGAAACGCCCGTACGAGTTCAGTCACGAGGTCGGCCTTGCACAGGAACGCTGCTCGGTCAATCTCCGCTGCTGGAGCCCCCACCGCGGTGCTGATCCTGCCAGCGATTGTCCTGATCCGCTCCACCTTTTCCCACAGCGACCCCAAGCGCACGTCGTAGATCACGCTCTTCAATTCCCGTACGCGGTCGGCAAGCGGTCGGATACGATCTTTGTCGAAGAAGAACCGGGAATCCCGTAGTCGCGCCCGCACCACCCGCTCGAACCCGGCGCGCACGATCCCGTGGTCGTCGGGAAGGCCGTCCCGGAATCCCATGAAGTACGGACTGGTTCCGTCGGACAGGACAAACGGGACGAACTTCCCCTCTTCGTGGAGGGTCGCTTGCACAACCTCGGCCGGGAGGTCGAGAAACTCGTCAGGGACGTGCCCGATCACCGGGACAGGGTGTTCGGCTCCGTTCACAATGCGGATGAGAAGCACCGGGTCGAGGAGGTAGTTCCCACCGCGTTCGGCGGCTGTCTGCTTCAGCGCCGTCACCACTCCGGATTCGCGCTTGTCCTGATCCACGACGACGAGCGCATTCGTAAGTGTCTCCTCGTAGTCATCGGCACGAGGAATCGTGACCTGCGGCGGCGCGATGAAGCGATGACCACGTGTGACATTTCCGGCGGTTAGATGGCCAAGCTGGACCGGGATAACCTCATCACCGTACAGACATACGAGCCATCGGATCGGGCGGATGAATGTCACCCCGGAGTCATCCCAACGCATGCTTTTAGCGGGGCGCAACCCGCGTATCTGTGCCGGTAGAAGTTCGGCCAGGATGGCGCGTACATCCTGACCGGGGAGATTGCGGCGAGCGTACAAGTACGACTTGCCCCCGATTTCCCGCGTTTCGAGCTCCGCTACTGCTACACCTTGACTACGGGCGAACCCGATCGCCGCTGGGGTGGGGTTGCCGCTGGAATCGAACGCTACCGCCGCCGGTGGTCCCTTTACCTCTTCGGTGCGGTCCTCCTGCCGGGATGCGAGGTCGTGAATCACAACCGCAATGCGACGCGGAGTGTAGTAGAGATCGATCGCGCCGTGGGGAACCCGCAGTGAATCGAGCGCTGCTTCCACCCCGGTGCGCAGTGCCGTCCCCAGTCGTGGCGCTTCGAGGGCGGGCATCTCTTCGGTTCCAAGCTCGAACAGCAGGTCAGGCATGGCTTTCCTCTCTTTTCGCCACGTACGCCTTTGCACATCCCACCGCGAGTGCACGGATACGGCCGATGTAGCTCTCCCGTTCGGTGACGCTGATCGCCCCGCGTGCATCGAGAATGTTGAATAAATGCGAACATTTGAGCGCGTAGTCGTACGCCGGGAACACAAGTTCGGCGGCGAGATTGTCGCGGCACTCGTCCGCACACAGCTGGAACATGTGCTGAATTCTGTCTGTATTGGCCGTCTCGAAATTATATGCTGAGAACTCGCGCTCCTTATCCCGCCATAGAGTGCCGTAAGGCACGTTCTCGTTCCAATCGAGGTCGAACGCACTTTCTTTACCCTGTAGGAGGAGGGCAATTCTCTCCAACCCGTAGGTGAGCTCAACCGAGATCGGATCGAGCGTGATTCCACCCATCTGCTGAAAGTAGGTGAACTGGGTGATCTCCATCTCGTCAAGCCACACCTGCCAGCCCACCCCCCACGCGGCGAGGGTCGGGGACTCCCAATCGTCCTCGGCAAACTTGACGTCATGGTCAGCAAGCTGCAGTCCGAGCTGCTCCAAGCTGGCAAGGTACATTTCCTGCACGTCGACCGGGGCCGGCTTCAGGATCACCTGATATTGGTGGTGAAGCCGCAGGCGAATCGGGTTTTCCCCGTAGCGGCCATCGGTCGGCCGTCGGCTCGGCTCCACGTACCCCACCCGCCACGGTTCCGGACCGAGCGTGCCGAAAAACGTAGCCGGATTGAACGTGCCCGCGCCGGTTTCGACGTCATACGGGTTGAGAATCAAACAACCGCGCGCACGCCAGAAATCGTGCAGCGTCAGGACGATCGA
>WFSM01000163.1 GCA_015485945.1 Candidatus Bipolaricaulota bacterium
GGGGATGTTTCAGCTTTTTCCGGTGGTGTTCTCGCTCCTCATCCTGTATCCGCTGCTGTTCGGGGTGGTGTACTTGATAAATAGCGGATTGGCGCTCGTGTTGCGGTGAAAAGTGCAAGGGCGGCCAAGCTGGTGCTCGACCGCCCTCTCCGGGTGGTGAAAAAGATGAGGGGGTTCCTCAAGTTACGGGCATACTATAACACATTCCGCAGTGTTTGTCGGTAATGTGTATCACCAAACCGCGAAGTCCAGCGGTTTTCCCGCAATTGCAAACCGTAGCACAAATGGAGTACCTTAATACCGTCATGAAACGGATTGTGGAAATGGGAATAGTAATTGCCATTCTGCTTGGAATGGCGGTTGTCGCGTTCGGGGCCGGGGACATCTATCAGCTTACGTTGAACGGGACAATCAACCCGGTGACCAAAGACATCGTGAAAGCCGCAATCGCACAAGCGGAGAAGGCACACGCGGAATTGCTCATCATCGAGCTTAACACCCCCGGCGGGTTAGGGGAATCGATGCGCGACATTGTGATGGCCGAGTTGGCATCCACGGTGCCGATTGTTGTGTTTGTCGGCCCAGCTGGAGCACGGGCGGCGTCCGCCGGTGCGATTATCACCATGGCGGCGAATATCGCGGCGATGGCGCCGGGCACGAATATCGGCGCCGCTCATCCGGTGGAGCTGATCGGAACCGGCGGTGGATCTGAGAGTAAGACAATGACGGAAAAGGTGACCAATGATGCCGTCGCGTTTGCCAAGTCGGTCGCCCAGGATCGGGGGCGGAACGTGACGTGGGCGGAGAAGGCGGTGCGAGAGTCGAGTTCCCTCACCGCGCAAGAGGCGCTCGATCAGGGCGTGATAAATCTGATCGCTGCTGACATCCCGAATCTTGTGCAAAAACTCAACGGCTACACCCTGCCGGACGGGCGTGTGCTCCATACCACGGGAAAGAAGATTATCAAGATCAGTCCCAGTTTGCGCGAACGACTCCTCGGCTATCTTGTTGACCCAAACATAGTGTATGTTCTATTCCTTCTCGGGCTGTACGGGCTGATCTTTGAGTTCTTCCATCCTGGAATCGGATTTGGGTTAGTGATGGGCGGAATCTGCTTGACGCTGGCGTTTTTCGGGATGCAGATTCTGCCGGTGAACGTAACGGGGGTAATTTTGATACTATTTGGAGTTGTATTGATGGTTCTTGACGCGTTTACCCCGACACATGGGATCCTCACTACCGGTGGGGTTGTTTCCATGCTCATCGGGTCGTTTACCCTGTTCAACATTCACAACAGCACGATCGGGCTGTCGTGGGTGACGATTATCCTCACCGTGGGGACGGTGACAGCGCTGTTTGTGTTTATCATCTCTAAGGCCCTTCTGATCCAACGCAAGCGGCCGGTGACCGGGCACACCGGATTGGTGGGGAAGACCGGGACGGCACGCAGCTATCTTGATCCCACCGGTAAGGTATTCGTGCACGGGGAATACTGGGACGCGCGCAGCGCCGCGGGAACGATTGCTCCGGGGGAACGGATCATAGTCGAACGCGTGGAAGGATTGACTCTCGTCGTGAGGAAAGTGAAATGAAGGTGCGAATCGCCTATGGTGCTGCGGAAGGGGCATCCATTGTCGCATTGGACGGCCCGATTGTGGTGATCGATGCACTGCGCATGAGCGCCACCGTGGTCGTTGCGTGCGCCCGTGGGATGGAGGTTGTTCCGGTGGCGACGGTGGAGGAAGCGATTGACTGGAAGCGGCACGGTGCACTCACCGCAGGGGAACGGGATGGGATGAAGATTCCTGCTCTCGACTTGGGAAATTCGCCCGTCGCGGTGGCGCGGCTAAACGGAAGCTCGCCCCGCGTTCTCGCTCTCACTACCTCTAACGGCGTTCCCGCCGTCCTGTCTGTAATGGCACACTCCGGGGAGGTACTCATCAGTTCCCCGCTCAATTTGTCAGCGTTGGCCGCGCATATTCAGCACATCTCTCCACGTGAGCTGGGGATCATCGTTGCCGGGCACCGCGGGGTAGAAGCAGCCGAGGACGAAATGACAGCGGCGTTGCTCCTGAACCGGTTGGAAGAGGAAATCCCATCCGATCTCCCGGCACCGGTCCCGCCCACGCGCCTTGAAGACTACTTCACCGCCTCCCATTCCGGTCGCAAGCTAGCTGCACTTGGCTATGCCGCCGATGTATCTTTATGTGCCCAGGTGGATCTGTACCCGATTGTCCCTCGCGTTACCAAACGTGAACAGCGCCCGCGTATCCGGGCGGTCGAGGTGACGGATGACTAAATTTCTGCTTGCCGCCGGGTTTGTTGTACTGGTAGGAATCATGTCCGCTCTCCTTGCCGTTTTGATTGATATCGATCGTCACGGAGTGACCGTCAACATCGGGGGTAAGGTCAACCTGACGGGAAGCACGCCGGGGACGTTGGGCAAGGTGAACCTGACGATGGAAAAGCCGGTCGCCCTTGTCGCAACCGGTCCGGATAACGCGCCAGTACCAGCCAATTTGTCCATTGCCACCTGTCCTAAGTGCGGAGGAAGCATGGTTCCGGTGCGATGGAACCTTCTTACCGGGGAGATCGTGTGGAAGTGTTTGGAATGCGGCTACACGACAACCGGTGCTCCCATCAACCGGAATCAATCCGGCGGACATTGACCGAGCTGATCGAAAAGTGCGTGCGTCAGGCGGTCAAGCTCAGCGAAACTCAGGGTCTCGCCACGGCGGGTGGGATCGATCCCAGTGCGGGCGAGAGCGGCAGCAGCGTGGTCCGGGGGCACGATGTCGCGTAACGCCCGCCGTAGCATCTTGCGGCGTTTCCCGTACACCGTGCGGACGACAGTGAAGAACTCGTGCTCATTGGCAGTAAACCGCGGTTGCGGTAAGAACTTCAGGCGCCATAGGACCGAATCGACTTCCGGAACGGGATAAAACGCCGTTCGCGGTATCCGCCGCATCACCGTGGTTTCAGCATAGGCGGTGGCGAGCACCCCAAGAGCCGAACCGTCCACCCCAGGGCTTGCCGTAACCTTGTCCGCCACTTCCGCTTGAGTGATGAGAAGGGCGTGAGTGATCAAGCGGCGGTGTGCTACAAGTTTGGTTAGGATCGGTGAAGTGATGCGGTAGGGAAGGTTGCCGACGACGTAATACGGTCCGTTTCCAACCGCGGTCGGATCGAACACGAGAAAGTCGGTCTCCACGATGTTGACATTGTCGTATTTCCCCAGATCGGCGCGCAGGCCAGCGGCAAGGCGATGATCAATCTCGACCGCGATTACCTGCGCTCCCAGCCGGGCCAGTTCCCGGGTGACCGTCCCCAGTCCGGGGCCGATCTCGATAATCACCTGCGGGGCCGCGTGGTTAACTTCCGCGATAATCTGTGCGAGAACATCGCGATTGACGAGGAAGTTCTGGCCGCGCCGCTTGGTTGGTTCCACCCCGAGGGCGCGTAACCGGGCGATGACGGTGCGCTTATCAGTTAGCTCAGACACCGGCTTTTTGCGCGATCCATCCGGTCACGGCATTGATCACCCGCGGATCGACCGGTTGGTCAAGATGACGGTCCATCAGGTTGGGCGCTTCGGTCTGATGGCGCATCAGGTGGTTCAAATCGGGCAGTATGTCGAGGGTAACGGCGGTGTTCCCCGCCGTGTGGAGCGCTTGGGCGAGTAAATCGGCTTCGGCATAGGGGACCTGGAAATCTTTTTTGCCTTGGATGATCAACACCGGACACGTAACCTTCGCAATCGTCGTCAGTGGATCGTGATGAAAGTTCTCGCGCAGCCAGGTGAGGGAAGTGGCCGTTATCTGATGGTATTTGTCTTGGGTGAGCCATGGCATCGCGGTTTTGAGCTGATCAAACGTGTAATCGGACCAGTTACCATGACTGGTACGCACGAAATTTAGGAACTGATCCTCCTGGGCCAATGCCGCATTTACCTGCGCGTCGGTCTTGCCGGCGGCACGGTTCAACTCCTCGATCTGGTGGCGAATGATGTAATCGAGGGGATGGGCAGGAGCGGCAAGGAGGATGAGCCCGGCGAGATCATGGTCATTCGCGGCGAGCATCGGCCCAATGATGCCGCCTTCGGAGTGCCCGAGGATGAAAATCCGGTTTGGATCGACGTTAGAGGCGGTTTGAAGTGTCGCGAACGCGGCGCGGGCGTCGGCAACGAAATCATCGAGTGACGCAGTTTTAAAATCACCGCTACTCTGTCCGACACCGCGTTTGTCGTACCGCAATGACGCAATCCCATGTGCAGCAAGGGCGGTGGCCAACTGGCTAAAGATGTTCGTGCGCAGACCAGGAACATTCTCGTTACGGTCGACGGGACCCGACCCGGCGATCATAAGCACCGCGGGATACGGTCCGTTCCCGGTGGTGGGAACCTCCAACGTTCCGGCGAGCGTGACGGTGCCGCTGTTGAATTTGACCGGTTGCTCCCGTCCCGCTGTGGAAGTGGGCGACGGGCCGGTGCTTGCGGCAGCGTTATACATGACGCCATGTGGGAACATCGTTTGATCGTACGCGGTAACGTGTTGTGCCGGGTTGAACAGAGCAGCAAGACGGCCGTTGTAGGTGACGATCGTGATCGACAAGTCCCCCAGCATCAGGGTGTAGCGTTTTCCGGAATACGGCTTCCCGCCTGAGGTGAACGTGACTTGATCAGGGCCATCAAGATGGGCAGGAAGCGCCAACAGCGCCTGAGGTACGACCGCGGTAAAACTGCGGTTCAGCTTTTCCGCCCGCGCCGCCATGATAAGCAGTTGGTACTGGCTCACGAGGTTGTTGTCGAGGATGAACGTATTGCTGCGGTCGGGGATGTCACGTGTTTGTACCTGTTTCCCCGCTTGCACTTCAAGGTGTAATTTTGTTCCCCGTGGTTGTGCCGACACGATCTGTGATGCAGACTGGGTTTCTAGCGCCAGCTGGTAGAACGCTAATGAAAACTGCGGTGTAAGCTGGTACTGCTGGGCAAGGGTTGCCTTTTTGCTCCCCGCGCTCACTTTAGCTTGAGAAATGAGGATGTAGCCGTCTTTAGGCGTGTACACGAGGCTGTAATTCTCAGTTATGATTGTGGCCCCATTTTGATTGACGACGAACTTTCCCATCCCCATGAGTTCCTGTGTCGGCGTGCGCGCTGGGTGGTGAACCGGAGCAAGGAGCAAAAACGCGAGGATGCCCGCAATCAATGCGGCTGCAATTAAGATGATCTTTGACATCGTTACCCCCTCACTTCCACCGTGTCAGAATCTGTTCACGGCGAAATACTCGGATGGCCAAGTATAGCACAATTCCGCTTCCAACGAGCAACACTGCCCCCTCGGCCCCAATCAGCGCCAAGCTAACCAACGTTTTACGACTTGTATAGATAATGAGCGGGATAATTCCGGGGAGAATAGCGAAACTCGAGAATTGGTACGCGGCGCGCACATCGGTGGCACGAGCTGATACAAGCATCGTTACCCCGACCGAGAACAACGCGAGGAGCGGTGACAGCCCAAAAATCGCTGCGATCCACGGCGGCGTGAGCACATGGGGTGGAATCCCGCCGACAAGTGGGATGGCAATGGCGATAAACAGGCCAAATCCCCCCCACGTCATGATCATGGCCGGGATGATGCTCGCGAGCGCCTTTCCCAGGAACAATTCGAGATCGGTAATTGGGGTCGCCAAGAGCGGCTCCAGGCTTCCCTGGTCCTTCTCACCGACGATCGAATAGACCGCGATCGCCAGTGGGATGAGCGCTGGGAGGATGAGAAAGTACATGAGCGCAGTGTTGAATAAGGCAGCTTGGGCGGCGGGGCTGCCGATCTCTTTCCCCTGATACACCATGAACAATGCTGTACCAACCATGAAC
>WFSM01000164.1 GCA_015485945.1 Candidatus Bipolaricaulota bacterium
AGACAGTTATGAGCGAACTCCATCGCCGCATAGCGTAGCACAAATTATACCGGCGTGGCGTTGGCATTCAAGCTCAGTCCCCGAAAATCAGGGGATTAGCGCGATTGCAACAACCTATGTGCGATCGATTCGGCAAGCGAGTTTGGGATCTCGGGCAGCGCCACGATATCCTCGACACTCGCTTTCTGCAACCGGTCGAGCGATCCGAATGCCTGAATCAGCGCCTTCTTGCGCTTGGGGCCAATGCCAGGAATATCATCGAGCACGGAGGACAGGCTGCGTTTTCCCCGCAGTTTGCGGTGGTAAGTGATCGCGAACCGATGTGCCTCGTCGCGGATATGGCGCAACAACAGGAGTGCCTTACTCTCTCGGGAAAGGCGCAGCGGGGACGATTCTCCCGGGCGGTAGATCTCCTCGTGTTTCTTGGCGAGTCCGATCGCCTCGATTCCGTCGAGTTCGAGCTCGTCCAACACCGCCAGCGCCACCCGGAGTTGCCCCTTGCCGCCATCGATCAGGAGGAGGTCGGGAAACTCGGAGAACTTGCCGTGGGAGACGGTCGGATCGTGCAGCTCGGCGAGACCGCGGCGGAACCGACGGTGGAGCACCTCGCGCATCATCGCGTAGTCGTTTGGCTTTCCTGCCAGGTGCACCTTGAACCGGCGGTAGGCGTCGCGGCGGGGACGGCCGCCTTCGAACACAACCATCGATCCGGTTGCCTCTCCGCCCTGGGTGTTGGAAATGTCGTACGCTTCGATCCGCTGAGGAAACGTGGACAGCGCTAACGCCTCGGCTAACTCGGCCAGTGCGTCGCTCGCCTCTTCCCCCACCAGTGCCGCTGTCACTTGCTCTCGCTTGAGGGAGTAGCGGGCATTCTCGCACGCCATCTTCACCAACAGCCGTTTTTTTCCGCGCTGCGGCACGAGCAGCCGCACCTTGTTCCCCCGCAATGCCGTCAGCCAATCCGCGATCCCAGTGTCATCTTCGGGATGGGCGGGGAGCAAAACATCCTTAGGAACCGTACCCGCGGCAGCGTAGTACTGCGACAGAAACGCGGACACCACCTCGGGTTCCGCGGGATTATCCGGCGTGCGCAGGTGAAATGTCTCCCGTCCCGATAGCCGACCCCCGCGCACGAAGAACACTTCGGCGCACGCACGCGCACCGGCGATTGCGATCCCGATCGCGTCGCGGTCAATGGTATCGGACAGCGCCGCCGTTTGGCGTTCGAGCGCCCGGTTGAGAAACGCGATCTGATCGCGGATTTGGGCTGCCTGTTCGAACTTCTCCGCCGCGGCCGCGGCTTGCATTCGACGGCGCAAGTCCCGCACCAGTCCGGTAATCCGTCCTTCAAACAGCATCGCCGCTCCGTTGACCGCGTTGCGATACTCGGCCTCCGAAACGAGCTCGGCGCACGGGGCGAGGCAGCGGCCGATGTAGTAGTTGAGGCACGGCCGGCGCGGTTTTTTGAGCGGGAGGGCGAGGTTGCACGTGCGGATGGGAAACAGTTTCTGCGCCAACTTCAGCGTCGCCCGCATTGCCTTGACGTTGGTATACGGTCCAAAGTAGCGGGCCCCATCGCGCGCCCGCCGGCGCACGATCATCACCCGCGGATAGGTCTCACTTGTGATCTTGAGATAGGGATAATGCTTGTCGTCGCGTAGGCGGATGTTGAACCGCGGTTGGTGTTTCTTGATGAGGGCGTCCTCGAGCAGAAATGCCTCCGCTTCGGTTGCGGTCTGGATCACCTCGAAATCAGCGATCTCTCGCACCAAACGGCGCGTTTTCTCCGACAACCCGCTCGGAGCGTGGAAGTACGACCGAACACGGTTTTTCAACACCGCGGCCTTGCCGACGTAGATCACCTTTCCCGCAGCATCACGCATCAGGTAGACCCCAGGCGCAGTGGGGAGTTGGGCAAGCTTTTGCTTTAGCCTATTCGTTACCGTCATTCCGACTCATGGTAGCGGGAGCGGCGGCGGGACTCAAGTTAGATAATTCGCTTCAGGCGAGAGTTTGGAGTGATGCCAGGGATGCGGCCGCGCT
>WFSM01000165.1 GCA_015485945.1 Candidatus Bipolaricaulota bacterium
ACACAGGACTATCCACTTGCGGTTGGGGCGTATGCTTTTCTTGGATTTATTGCGCTCGTTGCTCACTATGTCGCTGACCTATTGTACGCGGTGCTTGATCCGCGCATTAGTTATCATCGAGGAGGGGCATGATGGTGGATACAGCTTCTCAGCAGGTTGATCGGGCGGCAATGCGGCGGGAGCGATGGCGGTTATTTACCCGCACCTTGCGTGATAATTGGCGCCTGTTTGTGGGGAGCAAGATCGGACCAATCGGGTTGGGGATTGTCATTTTCTTCGTGTTGTTTAGCGCGTCGTATCCCATATTCATGGCAGTAACCCATAATCCTAGAATTTACGACCCGGTAACGGGATTCGATTACGATCTCATGCCGACGTCCAATCCTCATCCCCCGACGTGGAGCCACCCGTTGGGGACAGATGTGTACGGGCGTGATATCCTGAGCCAGTTAATGTATTCCTCTGGGCATGACCTCCTGCTTGGGCTGATCGCCGCTGGCGCTGGGGTTCTGTTGGCAACGCTTGTGGGATCGATTGCCGCGTTTTACGGCGGGATAGTTGATATGTTTTTCATGCGCGTTGCCGATATCATGATGCTGTTCCCGTTTCTGGCGACATTGGTTGCGCTGTCCGCGCTTATGAATGTAAGCCTGCTCATGCTTGCCATTTTTCTCGCCATCCTTACCGGGTTTGGTACGACGTCAATCATCCTTAGGTCACAGGCATTGCAGGTGAAGGTAAAACCGTTTGTTGAGGCAGCACGGGTATCCGGCGGAAGCAACTTTCACATTATTTGGTCGCACATCGTGCCGAACGTGTTGCCACTATCGTTTCTGTACATGATGTTTTCGGTGACGGGGGCGATCTTCACTGAGGCGGCACTAGCGTTTCTTGGCTTCCTTAACGTGAGGATGAGCCTGGGGATAATCATCCAAAATGCCAACACGTCGGGGTACCTCATCGGTACTCGGCTTGCTACTTACTGGTATATGTGGCTTCCGGCAGGAGCCGTGATCTCGCTTATATGTGCGGGGTTTTATTTCGTCGGGCGCGGGTTGGATGAAGTTGTTAATCCGAGGTTACGGGAGAGATAGATGGCACTGTTAGAGGTTTCCGATCTGACGATGCACTACCGGACACGGTCTGGTTGGGTGCAAGCGGTGGAGAGGGTCAACCTGTCCCTCGATCGCGGCGCTGCAATTGGTTTGGTGGGCGAAAGCGGGTGCGGAAAGACGTCGCTTGCCATGTCGCTCCTCAAGCTTCTTCCCAGCAATGCGCAGATCAAAGAAGGGCAAATTCTGTTTGACGGTAACGATCTAGTCCCATTGACCGAAGATCAGATGCGCCGCTACCGGTGGGAACGCATCTCGATGGTGTTCCAAGCGGCAATGAACTCGCTTAACCCGGTGTACACGGTGCGTGATCAGATCGTGGAGGCAATTCAGTATCACATGCCGATGCGTTATGAGGAAGCATGGTCACGGGTGGCTAAATTGTTCGAGTTTGTCGGTCTCGATCCGGGCGTGATGAACCAATATCCGCATGAGTACAGCGGCGGGATGAAACAACGCGCGGTGATTGCAATGGCACTGGCATGCGACCCGGACATCATCATCGCTGACGAGCCGACGACCGCGCTTGACGTGATCGTCCAGGACCGTATCTTAAAACGAATGGATGAGATTCGGTCCGAGCTCAACATGGCGATGATATACATATCGCATGACATTGCAGTTATCGCTGAGGTGAGCGATCGCATCGGGGTTATGTACGCTGGTAAGATGATGGAGATGGCGGATGTCGTTACGATATTTCAGAAGCCATTGCATCCATACACGTTTGCGTTAATGTCAGCGTTTCCCAGTGTGCGTGGGGAGAAGCATGAGCTGGTGGAACTCCCGGGCGAGCCGCCGGACCTGATTTCACCGCCGAAAGGGTGCCGGTTTCATCCCCGTTGCCCGCAGGCGACCGCGGTGTGTTCCGAGAAAGCGCCGGAATTCACTGAGGTTGAACCCGGGCACTTCTGTGCTTGTTGGAACCCAAGGAGTAAGTGATGCCTGATACCGTTACTGCTACCGATGCGTTGATTAAAGTGGATAATCTGAGCAAGTATTATCCATTGGCGTCTGGGCTGTTCAGCCGTGTACGGCACTACATCCACGCTGTGGAAGGGGTATCGTTTGCCGCGGATGCGGGTGAGGTTATCGGCTTGGCGGGAGAGTCGGGATGTGGAAAGACGACCACCGGCAAGCTGTTACTCCGGCTTATCGCTCCAACCAACGGGTACATCTACTTTAATGGTATTGATGTCGCCCGGATTCCAAGCGGGGGAAAGCTGAAAGCATACCGCCGCCAGGTACAAATGATTTTTCAGGACCCGTACGAGTCGATGAATCCGCGCAAGACGCTGTACGATATTATTGCCGAGCCGCTTGCGGTGCATAAGATCGGGAATATCGTGGGGCGTGAGCAGGTGGTGGCCGATTCGTTGGCGCGGGTGGGGCTTGTACCGCCGGAGACGTTTATGTTCCGCTATCCACATGAGCTGTCCGGCGGGCAGCGGCAGCGAGTTGCGATTGCACGTGCAATCGGGATCAAACCGCGATTTATCGTTGCCGATGAGCCAACGTCGATGCTCGATGTATCTATCCGTACCGGGGTCATGAAACTGCTGCTTGAGCTACGACAGGAGTACAACCTTGCGATGTTGTACATCACGCACGATTTGGCCGTAGCGCGATATATGTGTGAGCGGCTGGCGATTATGTACTTGGGGCGCATGGTGGAGTTGGGGCCGACGGAGGAAGTGCTGCAGAACCCACTCCATCCGTACACTAAGGCGCTGATATCCGCCGTTCCCGTTCCTGATCCCACATTCAAGCGTGAAGCTATTCCGATCAAGGGTTCAATCTCACGGCCGGTCGACCCGCCCTCGTATTGCCGGTTCTACCCCCGTTGTCCGGTGGCGACCGACTATTGTCGCGAAAATAAGCACCCGCCGTTGGAAGACAAAGGGGACGGGCATTACGTAGCGTGCTACAACGTGTAAAGTTACAGCGCCTGATTGCGTGGTTACTGTTGCTCGTGGTCGCGGGTGGTGGTGTGTACCTTATCGCGGATGTACATTCCAACTACACTGGAGTCGCACGGGCTTTGGGCGAAGCGCGTGCCGTACGGCCGGTGTTCGTCTCCGCCCGTCTCATTACAAGTAGTGGCGAGATCAACGTTGACATCTCATTTCGTATCGATACTGGTAATGCGCATGTGCCCCTATTTTTCGACGCGCTTGCGTACACCCTTGTTGTGCTTAACCCCGAAGGCAGTGTAATTACCGGTGCGTACAACACTGCTCAAGGGGTGTATGTGGGGCGATACTCATACTGGGGTGAGGAACAGCCGTTAAAAGCGGTTGCTCACAGTATCTTTCAATCCCCATCGCTAATGCACTCGCTGTACAAAGATCGGTTGACAAAAGAACTCGCTGGCGGCCATCGCACACTGGCGGCGTTGGGGGAGCTCACGCTCGAAGTGGAAACGAAGTTCGGCCGGCAGACATTGGCGATTCCGTTCGACTGGCGATTCTCGCTGGAATCTTCGGGGGGATAAATTGAAACCGCAGTTGGCAATTCTCGAAAGTATCGGGATGGCAGTGATCGGTATTGTTGCTGTCGCAGTGATCGATGTGTCCAGTGACCTGCGTGTTTTTTCGCCATACATAACGGGGTGGCTGCCACTTGTTGCTCCGATAGTAGTTGGTTTTGCGCTCGGTATCGCCCATCCTGATTTTAGACTTAACCTGGGCCTTGCGATTGGGGCCGCTGTGCTGAGTGGGGTGACGTATTTCTTTGTGTACACGTTCTTGCACTTGCCGGCGATCTCATTCTCCGGAGTTGCCTATCCACCTGATCCCGCGCAGAAATTCATCATCTATTTCATGATAAACATAGTTACATTGCTTGGTGGTGTGACCATCGGCGGGTTTTTGTCCGGCGAATAAATAAGGGGGCAATAACGTGAAAATTGGAATCATTATCTGTGACCGTTACCGAAATTGTGGCGGCGGCAAATGCCTGCGGGCAATGCGAAACCGCGATGGTGCATTCAGCCGCTATTCGTTGGACGAACCGCTTGAACTTGTGGGGTACTCAACGTGCGGAGGCTGTCCGGGTGGCAATGTGGAGCACGTACCGACGGAGATGGTAAAAAACGGCGCTCAGGCTATTCATCTTGCAACCGGATTGGTGGTTGGTTATCCGCCCTGTCCGTACATGGATTACTTCAGGCAGTACATCGAGGCACGCTACCAAATTCCAGTGGTGATCGGCACTCATCCCATTCCGCAAAAATACTACCTTGTTCATCGTAAGCTCTCTTCTTGGGATGTTCTGAATAGGTTTGACTACTTACTGGCCGATGTGCAAATGAGGGAGGCATACGATTAACGGGTATCGTTTCAAAGGGGGAAGTACATGAAGCTTCTATTGATCTACGCTGATCGATTTGGCTATCGCACTACGATGAAAACGGTTGCATCGGAGCCCGACCGCGACGAGGCAACGGAAATTACGGATGCGCTCGTTGGCTTTATTCACTTCGAGGAACAGGATGAGGGAGATCCCGCCGGCATTGAGACCAAGCTTGTCAAGAACTTGAAATGGGCGGCACGGAAGAACGATACCAAGCGCATTCTGCTCCACTCATTCGCCCATCTCGCGGAGACAAAGGCGACGCCGGAATTTGCCAAGCGGGTACTGGATGGTGCCCAGACCCGACTTGTGCAGTCGGGTTACGAAGCGGTTCAAACCCCATTTGGCTACTTCCTCAATCTTGATCTTGCGGCACCGGGGCGCCCGTCGGCACGGGTGTTCAAGAGCTTTTAGCAGCTCCGAGAAATTGCTCAACTTGATGTAATACCTGCTTGGTATCATCGTAAGTCAGGGTCGCAAGCGCGGTCTGGTAATTGGCCCACTGCCAGTCGGTATGCTCGTGGGAGATGCGAACGTCACGTTGCCCGGCCCGCCCGAGGAAATAGATCACATCTTTATCCACTGGCACATCGCCGCGGGTGAACTGATATCGGCTCACGGCGCGGAACCCGGGAACAACCGCGATGTCCGAAATTCCTGTTTCCTCACGTGTTTCCCGCAATGCCGCCTGCTCTGGTACCTCGTCATGTTCGATGTGCCCTTTGGGCAGGCTCCAGTGGCCACCGTCACGATGGCGGAGGAGAAGGTAGCGTCTCTCGCCACCATTGTCGATATAGAGAACGATACCTGCGCAGTGTTCTTTTACCATCGGTAGTCGCTAACTGATTTCGATTTCATGGTCGTTCTTGTCGAAGATGCGGGGATAGAGCGCCAGACTGCGCAGCTCGCGCAGCAACACCTTGAACGACTCGGGCAGTCCGGGCTTGGGAAACTCCTCGCCCTTGAGGATTGCCTTGTACAGTTGAATGCGCCCGCGGGTGTCATCCGACTTTACAGTGAGCATCTCTTGAAGCAGAGCGGATGCGCCGTACGCTTCCAATGCCCATACCTCCATTTCCCCGAGACGCTGGCCGCCGAACTGTGCTTTGCCCCCGAGCGGCTGCTGGGTGATCAGCGCGTACGGCCCGGTG
The DNA here is from genome assembly GCA_015485945.1 of Candidatus Bipolaricaulota bacterium. Classification (GTDB taxonomy): domain Bacteria; phylum Bipolaricaulota; class Bipolaricaulia; order UBA7950; family UBA9294; genus S016-54. Next base: position 5,618 of record WFSM01000165.1, read on the forward strand.
GAGCGGGCGTGGATCTTTTCGTCCGCGATGTGTTCCAGCTTGAGGATGTACATGTAGCCCGCGGTGATTGGGCGGGCGAACGGCTCGCCGGTGCGCCCGTCGCGGAGGACGACCTTGCCGTCGTAGTTGTCGCCCGCGGCAAGGTCGGCTTTCTCCCGCTCGGCGTGGAGATCGTTGAGGATCTCGTCCTCCTGGGCGCCGTCGAAGATCGGGGTAGCAACGTATTCTCCGCGCAAGCGTGCGAGCCACCCCAGGCTCGTTTCGAATACCTGCCCCAAGTTCATGCGCGACGGTACTCCCATTGGGTTGAGGACGATGTCAACAGGTGTCCCGTCCGGGAGAAACGGCATCTCCTCAATCGGGCGGATGGTGGAGATGCACCCCTTATTCCCATGCCGCCCGGACAGCTTGTCCCCGACGGATATCGTTTTGCGCTGGGCGACAAACACCTTCACCAGTTCGTTTACTCCGGCGTCAAGTTCATCTCCGTCCTCGCGCGAGAACTTCTTTACCTTGATCACTTTGGCCGTGCCCGACACCGGTGGCATGCGCAGCGACGTGTTCTTCACGTTACGGGCGCGCTCACCGAATATCGAGCGGAAAATCTTCTCCTCCGGGGTTGGCTCCGACTCGCCACGCGGGGTGATCTTGCCCACCAAGATGTCACCGGTGCGCACGACCGTGCCCACACGGACAATCCCGCTTTCGTCCAGGTTCTTCAGGTCTTCTTTGGAGATGTTGGGAATGTCGGCGGTGATCTCCTCCGGCCCCAGCTTTGTCTCCTCGGCCTTAACCTCAAACTCCTCGATGTGGATTGAATCCAGCAGGTTATCACGCACAAGGCGTTCGGAGATGACGATTGCGTCCTCGTAGTTGTACCCTTCATAGGGAAGGATGGCGATTAGCAGGTTGCGCCCCAGCGCCAGTTCTCCCATATCGCTCGACGGCCCGTCGGCGAGGAGATCGCCCTTTTTGATCTTATCTCCGACGTGTACCACCGGGCGGTGATGGAGGATCGTATCCTGGTTTGAACGCTCGAAGTTGACAAGGTGATACGTCTTCTTCTTCCGGCCGTGTTTAACCACGATCCGACTTGCGTCAACTTCGGTGACCACGCCATCTTCCTCGGCCACCATCAACATCCCTGAGTTCATTGCCGCTTGAAATTCCAGCCCGGTGCCAACCAGTGGTGCCTCCGGGCGCATGAGCGGCACCGACTGTCGCTGCATGTTTGCTCCCATCAAGGCACGGTTTGAGTCGTCGTGCTCTAAGAACGGAATCAGCGCTGCCGACACCCCGACCAGGGCCTTGGGTGATATCCCGATGAAATCAACATCCTGTGGCGGTACTAATCTGACTTCCTCGCGTCCGGTGCGCACTTCGACCCGTTCCCCGAGGATATGCCCCTCGGAGTCGACCGGCGTGGTTGCGGGGGTGATCCGGTATTTTTCTTCCTCATCGGCCATCAGATACACGACTTCATCAGTCACCTTGCCGTGCACCACCTTGCGGTACGGCGCGATCAGGAACCCATATTTGTTCACGCGTGCGTATACGGCGAGTGAAGTGATCAGCCCAATATTTTGGCCTTCAGGAGTCTCGATCGGGCAAATGCGCGCGTAGTGGGAAGAGTGAACATCGCGCACCTCGATCTTCGCCCGACGCTTGGTGAGTCCACCCCCAAGTGCGTTCAGCCGCCGCTTGTGCGTCAATTCGGTGAGCGGGTTCGTCTGCTCAAGAAACTGGGAGAACCGACCGGTATAGAACAGCTGATTAATCGCTCCTTGTACGGTCCGGGTGGATATTAACCGGCGAATCGTGTCCTTATCGTCCAGAGCGTACTTGGACAGCTTATCCCGCGCAATGCGCGCCATGCGGGCGAGTCCGGTGCGAAGCGCATTCTCCGCCAGTTCGCCGGGGAGACGTACGCGCTTGTTCGCCAGATGATCTTTCTCATCAATCAGGGAGTGATCCCCTGGAACTCGCAACAGAACCTTAATTGTGCGCACGATGTCCGCCGGGTATAGGACCGGTTGCGTCAACTCTAAGCCGAGCTTGCGGTTTACCTTGAACCGTCCCACTTCGGACAGGTGATAACTGGCGGGATGGAAGTACAGGTTTTCGAAATACTCTCCCATTTGGGAGAGCGAAGCGCGATCGGATGGCCGCAACCGGTGATAAACAGTGCGCACCGCATCTTCCTGGGTCATCACCTGATCGTTGTCGAGAGTATTCTGGATGTACGGGTTAACGAGCCGGACCGACTCCAACTTTGCATTCTCCAGTACGGACAGATGTTCCTTCTGTAACTGTTCTCCTGAGGCGAGGAGAAGCTCTTCGCCCTTACGCACATCCACCGCTGCACGGTGGCCGACGTATGATTCCAGCCTCTCCGCTGTCACCGGAGCGACCTCAAAGCTGTAGTATTTGCGGATCCACGCTGGGGTGAACCCCAATGCTTTAAGCAGCGTGGTGACGAGTACTTTACCTTTACGGTCGAGATTAGCGCGCAGCAGGCTGCGACGCGTGTCGAGTACAATCTCCAGCCACGCACCGAGCTCGGGCAGGATGTGCCCGATGTACTGGTTTTTGTCTTCTTTAATGAAGTACACGCCGGGAGAACGGGTGAGCTCATTGACAAGAGCGTTATCCGAGCCGTTGATGATGAATGTGCCGCGATTGGTCATCATCGGGAAATCCCCGATGTACAGCTCTGTTTCCTGGATCAAGTTATCTTCTTGATACAACCGCGCGGTCACTCGCAGCGGACGGGAGTATGTAAGGTCACGATCCTTACACTCCCGTTCCGAGTTGCGTGGTTCCCCTAGGTATGGACTGGAGAACTCCAGACGGAGTCCGTCTTTCCCATGTCCCTCGATTGGCGAAATGTCGTCGAACGCGCGCTGTATTCCGTCATCGATGAACTGTTGGAACGAATCCCGCACGTCCTCCAGCAGATACGGAGGCGGGAGAATTTCCGTGATCCGTCCGTAGGAGCGCCGCACACGATAATTCATGGTATCCCCCAAATAAAGCGCACTGCCCTAAGGCGATAACACCCTAAGGCAGACCGCAACGAAAATCGATAGAAACGCGAGGTTACTGTTTAAGTTCGACTTCAGCTCCCGCCGCCTCCAATTTCTCCTTGAGGCTCGCTGCCTCCTCAGGGCCGACCCCTTCTTTGATCGTTGCCGGGAGGTTGTCCACGAGCTCTTTGCATTCTTTCAGGCCCTTGCCAGTGATCTCCTTGATCTCTTTGA
>WFSM01000166.1 GCA_015485945.1 Candidatus Bipolaricaulota bacterium
AGGGCGATACTTTAACCTTCACTATAAGGATTAACTCCGGTTAAACCTCTAATGCCCCGCAGCTTGCTGCGGGGTTATTTACTTCGGCTGCATAATTCTCACCATGTGCCACCAACGCTCCGGCTGAAGGCGGCGGTGTGTTGCTCAGAAGTACCACGGCTTGAGGAACACTTCTCCCAGTTGCCTGTCCGGTTGCTTGAACAACTCTCGGAGAGCGAGCTTGATCCGGCTGCTTGCCTTGTCTTAACTGTACTCAGCTAACCAAGTCTTGTCGCCTAGATAATAGACAGGAGTAATAAAGGGTAGTAAAGTGTTTTCTGTGCCTTTACAAGAAGAAAAGGAATGGTATGAATCGTCGCATAATCGCGTTTTTGGCTGGGCAATCACTCACCGACATCGGGGGGACGTTCTCCCAGGTCGCCGTGTTCTGGACGGCGTTGTCCATTACCGGATCTGCCATCTCTGTCGGTTCACTCGGCGGCGTGTGGACGTTCAGTATGGCCGTGATGAACCTCATATCCGGTGTAATTGTTGACCGGTTCAACCGCAAGGGGATGCTCAGCCTTCTCCAAAGCCTATTGGGCATGGTCAGCCTAGCCATGTTTGCCTTAGCCACGACTGGAGCCTTGCACATCTGGCACCTGTGGTTCTTCCTCATCGCCGAAGCGGTATTGGGAAGGCCGTCTGCTTTGGCTTCACAGACGCTTCTTCCCGACTTGGTCGATAATGAGAAGCTCTTGCGGGTGAACGGCGTCTTGCACTCTTGGGGAGGGATCGACAACCTGGTGGAGGCGGCACTTGCCGGGGTGATCATCAAGCTATGGGGACCGGGGCCGATCTTCCTGATCGATGCGATAACGTATTTCCTTGGCGCGGTGAGCCCGCTCTTCATCTGGCGGCTTAAGACGCGTGCCCACGAATTATCTGAGCGCTGGCATCCGCTTACCGATCTGCGATTCACGACACGCTACCTGAGCAAAGAACGGCTACTGCGCACATACATCTTGCTAAACCTGGGCGACAACATCGTCTTCGCCCCGCTCTTCTTCATGGCTCCATTGGTAGCCAAGGCCGTCGGTGCCGGATCGGAGGGGTACGGGTTCTTCCAAAGCCTGACGATCGGCGGACTGCTTGCCGGGAGCTTCCTTGCTGCTACGATCGGCGCTCATTGGCCCAAGGTGATGATGTGGCTTGGCGGGGCGGCCCTCTATTCCATTAGCTTTATTGTGCTCGGGTTCTGGCTCTCTATACCGATAGCTGTTGGTGTCTTCTTTCTGTTCGGGCTGGGATGGACCGGTGGGCGTGTGTACCGGGGAACTCTGATTCAGCAGGTCCTTCCGAGCGTTCACCGCGGCCGCATCATGGGGATCACGAGCTTCATGAGCGGCGTGTTGCAGCCGGTTGCTCTCAGCTTAGCCACCATCTTTGTCAATCGATCCGGCGTCGGAATCGTCCTTATCGCCGTGGGGGCATTGAACCTGGCTGTAATCTTCCTCAGCGCCTGGCTCCTTCCACTGAGAGAGGAAGGATGGACGCTTTCTCCTCCGTAACGGAAAGCATTGATATCAGTGGCAATTGTTCAGTTGCCAGTAACGGCGTTATCTAAGTGCATCCACCGAGTTGGGGTCGGGTGTGATTAAGCGATCTTCCGGTGCAAAGCGATAACCACTCACGGTAGTGACAGGTGCGACGTTAACGACGGTACTGTCGCGGAAATGGGCACAGGCCATGGAGTGGGCACGCGTCACAACGGGGAGTGCGCTTGAGACAGCGCTCCTTGCCATGACGGACGAGCAGGGCATGGTACTCATTGTACAGCTCGACGTCGGGGGGAAGGTTGTCCATAAACAGTTTCTGAATTCGGCGGTACGGTTCATTCCCGGTGATTAGCTCAAGCCGGGTGAGGATGCGCCTGGTGTACGCGTCGACGACGAAACTCGGCTTGCCGGCGGCGTAGAGCACGATCGAATCGGCCGTCTCCTCCCCGATGCCGTGCACGGCGAGAAGCTCAGCCCGCAGGCGCGCAGTCGGGAGGGCAAAGAGCGCGGTTAAATCGCCACCGTAACGCGTTTGTAAAAACTCGACGACCGCCTTCAGTTTTTTTGCTTTTTCGTTGTAGTAAATCGTGGGGCGGATGAAGGCGGCAATGTGTTCCTGCGGTGCGCGCGCGATCGCATCAGGGGACATGAGCCTTTCCTGCTTGAGCGCGGTGATTGCCCGCTCCACGCTCGTCCAGCTTACCTGTTGGGTGAGAATTGCGCCGATGATTACTTCGAACGGGGTCTCACCCGGCCACCAGTGTTGGGGTCCGTAGGCGGCGTACAGGCGGTGATATATCTCAATGAGCCGCGACCGCATTTTGGGGTATGTGGAGGTAGGCGAGGATACCGGCGAGGATGCCGTCAGCGACCTTGGATTGGTAGGAGATGGACTGAAGAAGCCGGGCCTCGTGTGGATTGGTGATGAACCCCGTCTCAACGAGCGCGGCCGGCATTTGCGCGCGCCGGATGAACAACGGTTCCATTTGCACGCCACGGTTGTGGGCATCAGTCGCCGCGATTACGTGTTGCTGCAGTATTTCCGCCAGGTGGTAGCTCTTGCTGTGGAGCCCGCGCGTTTCACTGATTAACGTTTCCACTCCGGTAGCGGTGGGCGAGGTGTACGCGTTGGCGTGAATGCTCACGTAGAGAGCGGCACCCAACTTGTTTGCGGCGATCACCCGATCGGTGGGGAAGCTGTAGGTGTCGGTGCGGCGGGTGAGCACAACATGGAGCTGGGGATAGACCAACGACTTAATGTACACAATCTTGGCGATAGCTAGAGTGATTGTCTTTTCCTTGAGCCCACCAACGCCGATTGCACCCGGGTCCTTACCCCCATGGCCGGGATCGATCACGACCGTGTATTGAGGAAGGGCGGGCGATGCGTGTAATCGAGTTATTCCAGCTAAGAGCAGCGCACCGCCCGCGATAATAGCTACAAACAGAGCAAGCAGTTTAACATTGCGGTTCACGCCGGGTGGTCCCTCCTTGGTGCTGATGGGGCATGATACGGGGGGAGGAAGCACGGGCCAAGGGAAAATGTCACAGAACGGTGTGACACGTGCAAGCAATGACAATGGCGAGATGTCCATTGCTGCCCCGTTCTTGTCGCGTTCCGGCTGAGCCGCGTGGCCAGTAAAATCTTGATCCCAAGCTTTCTACCGGCTATCCTACTGAACTACTACGGAATGAACAGCAAACGGGGCGGAATGATGACACTGGCACAGCTTGGATCAGGACAGTCGGCGCGCGTCCTTGACGTTGAGGGCGGATGGGGATTACGGCGCAACTTAGAGCAACTTGGGATTCATCCCGGGGATGTCGTCTCCGTTGCCGGGACCGGTGCGTTTCGGGGCCCGATCCTGATCGAGGTGAACGGAAGCCGTGTCGCCCTCGGACGTGGTGTTGCTGGCCGAATCCGCGTTGAGCCGCTGTAACGTTGCTTTCCGTGCGTAATTCTGGCTCCCCGTTCGGTTGTCACCGGTGATGGCGGTGGGCGTACACTAACCGCGGTTGTGATAAGGTGATCCGATGACCGTGTTCGATCAGTTGGCATCCCGCTACGACGCGTGGTTTGATGGCGAGGAAGGGCGGCTGATCTTCCAAATTGAACTGGCGGCAATTCAGGCGGCAACACAGACGGCACCGCGCCCGTGGCTGGAAGTTGGAGTCGGCAGCGGTCGGTTTGCCGCCGCGCTGGGAATCGATGTCGGCGTCGACCCATCCGAGAACCTGCTGAAAATGGCACGTGAACGCGGAGTGCGTGTCGTCCGCGGCTATGGCGAGCATCTCCCATTCGCCGCTAGCGCGGTGGGCACAGTATTTCTAATCGTGACCATTTGCTTCGTGGACGATCCACTGCCGGTGCTGCGCGAGTGTCAGCGCGTCCTGCGCCCGGGCGGCAAACTGATCGTCGGTCTCGTTCCCCGCGAAAGTCCATGGGGGAAGAAATACACCGCGGCAGGGCGGCATGGGCACCCGTTCTACGTGCATGCTCGGTTTTACACCGTCTCCCAGGTTGAATCCATGTTGAGTAAAACAGGATTCACGCTCGAAGGGTGCCGTTCCACCCTGTTCCAGCCCCCTGATTGCGTGGCACAACCTGAGCTACCGCAACCGGAGTGCAGCGCCACCGCCGGATTTGTCGTGGTCCGCGCCCGCGCGTAAATCACACGGGCAGTATGCCTGTGCGTTGAAGTTTTCTCGTCCCCCGGTACAATTGCGATTGATAATCGTTTGCAATAAGGTGGGGTCATGGCGGCATTAGAGGTAGAACAGTTCCTCCGTGCGTCGGGAAAGCGAGTGACAGCGGAACGGCGACTTATTCTCCGCATAATCGAGGACAATCCCCATCTCGACGCGAATGAGATTTATCAGCTTGCCCGGCGTGAGAATCCGAAAATCAGCCTGTCCACGATTTACCGCACGATGACGACGCTCAGGCAGTTGGGACTCGTGGAGGCCACCGATTTGGGCGAGGATCATTATCACTATGAGGTCCATCTGCAAGAGCATTATCACCTCATCTGTCTTGGATGCGGAAAACTCATCGAAATTCCTCCCTCTGACGTGATCAAACAATTAGGCGAAGAGCGGGGATTTAAAGTAGTTGGAGTTAAGCTGGAGATTTTTGGCTACTGCGAAGAATGTCAACGGCAGCGATCGTCTACCAGTAACCAGACGCAGCCGGCTGCCGTGAAGCCACACAAAATAACTGATGCTGATAGGATCGTGGATTTACGAGGAATTCCCCTCCTTCAGCATCCCGGTGTTGTCGCGCGGGCGGCGGAGCGATCCGCCCGTGGGGACGTGATTGAGATTATCTGCGATGATCCCGGGCGGCAGGATGTCGCGCCGCGGATGCTTAAACGAATTGGAGGATTGAAGCTGGTTGCCATTTGGCAGGAGGGCAAGGTGTGTCATGCCCAGGCGGAGAAGCGTTAGCGGATAAATGTGGGTGCACGAAGGTTGGATTATGGCGACGTTGATTTACCAGGTTGGGAGTATTTTTATTTAAGACCAAGCTATAAATCTAACTCCGAATTGGGAATATCATGTATGGGATATATGATAATTCCCATTCGGGTTTATGCTGAAAGGAACGCATGATTAGGATCGCGCTTGTTGGACAACCGAACTGCGGGAAGAGCACGATATTCAACCACCTCGTCGGGTACAAGGCGAACACGTCCAACCTGCCTGGCACCACGGTGGAGTATCTGAAGAGCGAGACACTGATTAACGGGAAACGCGCCGAGGTGATCGACCTCCCCGGGACGTACTCTCTGTCTCCGGTTGATCAAGCGGAAACGGAGACGCGCAACTTCCTGCGGTCGGGCAAAGTGGATGCGGTGCTGAATGTAGCCGACGCCTCGCTCCTGTCCCGTAGTCTGGAGCTGACACTGCAACTGTTGGAAATGGGAATTCCACTTGTCGTGTGCTTAAACATGCTTGATGAGGCGAAGCGCAAGGGCATTACAGTTGACCTCGACAAACTTTCTGCTGAGCTCGGTGTCCCAGTGGTGCCCACCATTGCGGTACGCGGTATCGGGGTAAAGCGGGTGGCATCGCAGACGATTAAGGCGGCGACAAGTAAGGTCTCGCCACCATCGCCGGTGTACAGTGCGGACGTGGAGGCGGTAATCGAAGAACTGGGGGATAAGCTCACAGGCGGAATGGCACGGCGGTTTGACCTTCCTCCGCGACTGTTGGCAATCAAGCTTCTTGACGGAGATCCCGATTGTCTGAAGCGGGTAAAACAGGAGTCATTCGGGTTATATCGTGAGGCGAACCGGCTGCGCGACAAGCTCGGAAAACTGCGGGGGCGGCGCGGGGAGGAAGTGCTGTCCGCGGAGCGCCACAGCAAAGCGATGGAGATCTACGAACGGGCGGCAACGGTCGGCCGTCCGACAGTCGGGATCCGTGACCGCCTGGACGCATTGCTCATGCACAAGGTATGGGGATACCTGTTTCTTGGGGCGATCATGTACGGCCTGTTCTTCGTCGTGTTCAAGGTCGGCTCGTTGATCGAGGGCCCGATGATGGAGTGGTTTAACCAGGCGGTCACGGCGTTGGGTACCGTGATGCCGGCGGACAGCATTTGGTTCGCAGTTATGAGCGGATTAATCCAGGGAGTGGCCGGTGCGCTTGGCTTTGTTCTTCCGTATTTGATCCCGTTTTGGCTCGGACTCGCCCTGCTGGAAGACGCGGGCTATCTGCCGCGCGTTGGGTACCTGATGGACGTGTTTATGCACCGCGTCGGCCTGCACGGCAAATCGGTGATTCCGTTCATCCTCGGGTACGGATGCAGCGTTCCCGCGGTCCTCGCTACCCGCATCCTCGATTCCCCCCGCGATCGATTTGTCACCGCAGTTCTGGCGGTGATGGTCCCGTGCGCGGCGCGCACCACCGTGATCCTCGGGTTGGTCGGCTACTTCCTCGGGCCGACGATCGCGTTCGCGCTGTACGTGGTGAACTTGTTTGTCGTCGCTATCGCGGGAAAGATCATGACTAAGGTGTTCCCGCGCGTTACCCCGGGGTTGATCCTGGAAATCCCGACGTACAAGGTCCCGTCGTTGCGTGTGATCACGTCTAAAGTATGGATCCAGGCGCGCGAGTTCATCATCCTCGCATGGCCGCTCCTCATTGGTGGGAGCATCGTCCTCAGCCTGTTCGAATACGGGCACATCAATTACTACCTTAACCTCGGCCTCCTTCCGATCACGTGGGCGCTCGGCCTGCCGATGGCCATCGGGGTGACGTTGATCTTCGGGATCTTCCGCAAGGAGCTCACGCTGATCATGCTGTTTCAGGCGTTGGGGACGACGAGCGTGGCGAGCGTCCTGTCGGCGGGGCAGATGATCACGTTCACCCTGTTTGTGATGTTCTACATTCCATGTGTGGCAACGATCATCATGCTGTGGCACGAGTTTGGCATGCGCAAGACGGCGTTGGTGCTGGGGTTCACTACGGGAACAGCCCTGCTGGTGGGGGTTATCGCCCGTGGGATCGCGAGTATAATCCACTAACTTCACGCTACGAGAGGTAGAGTAATGGAGCGAAATGAGATAGGCAGTGCAGGATGTAAAGCGGGTGTTGGGGAAATTACCCCGCGCGACGCCGGAAGAGGTGCAGGGGGTTCCCCAGTGTATGGGCGCAGCGTTGGCTCATGTTGCCGGGTTAACCAAGGTGAGTGCGGAGTTTAAATCCAGTTCCTGAAATTTGTGTGTGCGACATTTAAACCGGAGGTGAGGGATGCACGTGCTCGCGATTTTGTACGATCACACGTTGTTGGTGCTGCGCAATGCGGTTACGATCACGATTTTCGTGTTTTCGATGATGGTGTTCGTCGACTGGCTGAACGTGCGGTCGCGCGGGGGAATGACGGCGGCGCTGCGCGGACAGCGGTGGCGGGAATACGTGCTCGCCTCATTTCTCGGTGCGACCCCGGGGTGCCTGGGAGCGTTCATGAACGTATCGCTGTACGTGCACGGACTGATCAGCTTTGGGGCGATCGTCGGCGGAATGATCGCTACCTCCGGTGACGAATCGTACGTGATGCTGTCGCTGTTTCCCCGCACAGCGCTCATTCTGTTCGGGGGACTGTTCATCGCCGGAATCGTGTTTGGCGCGATCTCGGATTGGATCGCCGCTCGACTGCGGATTGTTCCGTGTCGGGAGTGTCAGTTGCAGCAGGTCCACCCCCAGGCATTGGAGGAGTTCCATCTGAGCGACGTGCGCCGTAATCTCCTGCATCCGAGTGGACCACGGGCGATTTTCCTCAGCGTGTTGCTCGCATTTCTCAGCGTTGCCGTTCTCGGAATAGTGGGCCCGACGGCGTGGAACTGGATGCGGGTGACACTGGTCGTCCTCCTGTCGCTGGGCACGCTCCTTGCCCTGTCCGGATCGGAACACTATCTGCGTGTCCACCTGATCGGTCACATCCTGAAAAAGCACACGGTACGTGTATTTTTGTGGACATTCGGCGCGCTCATCGTTATGTCGTTCCTGCCGTCTCCGGCGGTGGTGCGGGCGTTCATCCAGGGGCACATCTGGATGATATTCCTATTCGCTGGCCTCATTGGGATCATCCCCGAATCCGGTCCCCACATGATCTTTGTCATGATGTATGCTTCCGGATTGATCCCATTTTCCGTCCTGTTCACCAGTTCG
>WFSM01000167.1 GCA_015485945.1 Candidatus Bipolaricaulota bacterium
AGTACCACCAAGACCTGCCGCGGGTGCTGTCCTACATCTGTCACGTGGTCGACGTGCATGAGTACTGCAGCGGGTGCACCGATTGCAAACCCGCTCCGCAGTGTCAGGCGTATTTGGAAAACCGGCGCGTATTTGTGGAGTATTATCTGATGCCGAAAGGGTTGTGGGCGGCCGCGGCCCGGGTTCTGGATGCAATCATCGCCGCGCCGATCGGGGATAAGTATCCATTGTACAACGCGGTTGCCAAACACCGGGCGCAGGAACTACTGGCGGAGGTAAAGCGCCATCTATAGGCCGGATTTCTCCGCGACTTCCGCCGTATCCACCAGTTTGCGCACGTCGCGCTTGATATATCCCTGAAACAGGCGATCTAATTCTCGGTTTAGCTGTTCACTTTGGTCCGGCAACCCCAACGCGTGACGCAGGCTTTGATTCTCCGCAATCACCCCGGCGAGGTTCACTACAAGAGGGCGGTTTTCTTGGAACCGCTCAAACAGGTTGAGTTTGGTCCCCGCATATCGACTTTGTACCGTGGACAGGCGCGCCGCTACATCGTCAAACTGCTGTTGCCCCCGCCGTAGCTCTTCCTCCAACTCATTAACCCGCGCTTCGTCCACCGGCGTGGCGTCGGAAATGGAGAATGCCGATTGGACTATATCCTCCGGCGCACGATTGAGCATCCACACCAACCGGAATAGACGGTTCCGTGCTTCGTGCTGCAAGTAAACTGTGCACTTATGCTTGCTCACTGGCATGGCGGTCCTCCCGGCGGTGGCGCAGTGAGTTGTTTTCGTCCTCCAATTGATTCAGCAGAGCGAGCATCCGGGCGCGATCGGTCGTCACTTGCTGGTACAGCACCTGCACACGATTCAGGTTGTGGGTCAGTGTTGCCAACATTTCCTCAGCGGCGGTTACCCGCCGGGCGAGGCCAGCGCGGATTTCCTGCTCATTGGCCACCTCGAACCGCTTCAAACGGTCGTTTATCACCGCTTGGTCCGGAAGCGTGCGGGGATAGACGCGAGGAAGGAGAACGTCGCGGAGCACGTAGTCGTCACGCGGCGGTTCGGGGTGCGTTAGGTGTAGCAATGGAGCCTCCTTGTTATCGTAAACTAACCAGAAGTCATCAGCCGCCGCTGGCATAGGCAGACTTCATTGCCATAATCGAAGTTTAATCGTGACTGCAGGGGCGGTCAACCCGGGCGTGCGTGTTGTAACTGGATGCCGACGAGGCGTACACTATTTGGGTGCACACAGGAAAGGAGGACGATTTGACACCGCTAACTATCGATAATGTCCGCGAGCAAGTGGTGGGAATTGATACTGAGGTGCCGCTGCTCGACGGCACGAACAGCCATTACATAAATTTCGACAACGCCGCCACTACCCCGGCGCTCGTTCCTATATCCGACAAGGTAAATGAATTCCTGCGCTGGTACGCAAGTGTGGAGCGGGGATCGGGGTTCAAAAGCCGGTTATCCACCGCGGTGTATACGGAGGCACGCGCAATTGTCGCCGCGTTCGTCGACGCTGACCCCGATACCTACACCGTAATCTTCACCCGCAATACCACCGAATCGATCAATAAGCTGGCGCACCGCCTGTCGTTTGCGGACGGTGATGTCGTGTTGCGGTCGCTGATGGAACACCACTCTAATGATCTGCCATGGCGGCGCGTTGCCAACGTGGACTACATTGAGGTAAACCGCGCCGGCGGCCTCGATCTCGATCATCTCGACTTCCTGCTGGAAAAATACGCGGGGCGGGTGAAACTTGTCGCCATCAGTGGTGCATCCAATGTGACCGGTTACCTCAACCCGATTCACGACATCGCCCGTCGCGCCCATGCCGCTGGGGCACAGATCCTTGTTGACGCGGCTCAGCTCGCTCCCCATCGCGCGATCTCAATGGGAACGCGCGCCGATCCTGGGCACCTGGACTACCTTGCGTTTTCCGCTCACAAGATGTACGCGCCGTACGGGACCGGAGTGCTGGTGGGGCTGAATGAGACGTTTGAACGTGGGGCTCCGGACTGTGTCGGTGGAGGGACAATTGAGTTGGTGACGCGCGATCAGGTGCGGTGGGCGCACCTCCCGGAGAAGGAGGAGGCGGGTACTCCTAACGCTGTCGGAGTGGTCGGGCTGGCCGCGGCGATCACCGCAATGCAGGAAATCGGAATCGACCAAATCGCCGCCCACGAGGCGCGTCTGACCGCGTTGTTGCTGCGGCGGCTGCGGGATATTCCCGGGGTTACGGTGTACGGTGACACCGATCCTGCCCGGACTGCGGACCGCCTTGGGGTGGTGCCGATCGCGGTTGCCGGGGTGGCGCATCAATTGACGGCCGCAGTGCTCGCGTTTGAGGGCGGGATTGGGGTACGGGACGGGTGTTTCTGTGCTCATCCCTACGTGCTCCGGCTCCTCAACGTATCCCCAGCGGAGATCGAGCGCTACACGGCTGAGGTGAAGCAGGGCAATCACGCCCATTCGCCCGGGCTGGTGCGGGTGAGCTTTGGGTGCTACAACACCGCGGCGGAGGTGGAAGCACTGACGGATCAACTGCGCCGGATCGCTGCGGGCAAATACAGCGGCGATTATGTCCAAAACCCAACCACCGGAGAATACACGCCGACGGGAGTTCATCATGAGTTCAATGACTACTTTTCATTGCAGTAGTGTGAGGCCGTGCGGGCCAAACCGGGATGGCGCTTCGCGTTCTTGAAGTAACTGTGCCGCAAGCGGCGGCCGGAGAACTCCGCGAGCTTCTCGGCGCGGAATCGACGCCGGATTCGATCGCAGTGTGGGAAGAGTCCCTCGCTCAAGAACTGACGCTGTTCCGTGTGTTGCTCGATGCCGAAGTCACCGAACCGCTGATGGACGCGCTTGCACAGCGGTTTTCTCATGTTGACGAGTTTCGCATCGTTGTGTTGGGTGTGGAGGCGACCGTTCCCCATTTGGAGAAAAAACCGCCTCCGCCCGCTGCCACACCGCCGCTGCGGCGGGTGGGGAGGGTGAGCCGGGAAGAACTTTACTCGCATTTGTCAGACGCCGCCGCTCCCACTCCGGTCTATCTCGCCCTCGCCGCGTTGTCGTCGATCGTCGCGGCAGTCGGGTTGCTTAATAACAGCGTGGCCGCGATTATCGGGGCGATGGTAATCGCACCGTTTCTCGGTCCGAACGTCGCGTTGGCGTTGGCAACCGCTCTTGCCGACTTCAAGCTCGCCCGCCGTGCTGTTACATCGTTCACCGTTGGGATGATTATCGCGTTCCTCGTGGCGGGGATCGCCGGGCAGGTTGTCGGAGTCGACGTGCATGTGCCCGCGGTTGCGCAGCGGATTACGGTGGGGTGGGGCGATCTGATCCTCGCGGTCGCATCCGGGATCGCCGGGGTGCTTGCGTTCACCACCGGCTTGTCCGAGGCCCTCGTTGGGGTGATGGTCGCAGTGGCGCTTCTCCCGCCATGGGTCACGTTTGGAATGCTCGTCGGTGCGGGATTGTACGGTGCGGCGGTGCGGGCGCTGTTGCTGTTTTTGGTGAACGTTATCTCCCTTAACCTTGCAGGCGTATCCGTGTTCCTGATTCAGGGGGTACATCCACTCACGTGGTGGGAGGAGAAACGGGCACGGCGCGCGTCGGTGATCGCGATCGTCGCATGGATGACGCTGGTGGGAGCGCTCATATTCGTAATTATGCGCACCCATCTCGGCGGATGACCGCATTTTCTATGGTACATACACCCGCAGCTTGACTCCTATAATCGATCACTTAAATTAACAGTACATACGTAACCATAAATGATCGTGCGGATGGGCGGACGGCATCGGACAGGACGACGGGCACAGCGCGAGAAATCTCGCTAACTTAGCAGTATGAACCGGCGTGCGGTGCTGTTGCTAGTTGTGGTGGGAGTGATTATTGGGTCACTGTGGTTGGCGGGTGTGTTTCACCGCCGTGCCCCGGCGCCGACAGTGCCAGCGGCTGTGACTCCCACGGTGACAATCGCCATCGACCCCGGGCACGGCGGCCGCGATCCGGGGGCAGTGGCGGGAACCGTGTTGGGGAAGAACGTTAATCTGGCAATTGCTGATAAACTGGCCGCGCTTGTGGCGGCTCATCCCGGAATTAAGGCGATACTGACGCGGCAGAGTGACACCACCGTCGACCTTCTTGCCCGCCTTAAAACGGCCGAAGCGGCCAACGCCGTTCTTTACCTATCGATCAACGTCAACTCGTATACCAATCCTAGCGTGCACGGAGCGGAAACTCTGGTCGACAACACGCGTCCCCGCAGTGATCCCAGTTGGAAGTTGGCCGAATTCGTACAACGGGAATTGGTCGCTGCCACCGGCGCTCGCGACCGCGGCATTCAATCACAGGCGTTGTATCTACGCCACACCAAACTTCCCGCGGTGTCAGTTGAGGTCGGGTTCATCACCTGCCCGCAGGAACGCGCAAAACTCCTCGATCCCGCGTACCAGGAGAAGATCGCGCACGGATTGCTAACCGGAATCGTTGACTACCTCCAGGCAACGGGCGCTCTGCCCGCCCCCACACCACCACCGTCGGCGGGGTAATCGAATTAGTTGATCGCCCCTTCCAGAGTGAGGAAGCGTTGTTTTAGATCAAGCCCGCCGCCGAACCCGATGAGGGCACCGGTTTTCCCGATGACACGGTGGCAGGGAATGATGATCGGGATTGGGTTCGCCCCCACCGCTGCTCCCACGGCGCGCGCCGCCCGTGGTCGGCCGATCCGCGCGGCAAGCTCTCCGTACGAGATTGTCATTCCGTACGGAACCAGCGCCAGTTCAGTCCACACCGCAAGCTGAAACGCTGTCCCTCGCAGGTCAATGGGTAAATCGAATTGCCGCCGATCTCCGGCAAGATATTCCGTGAGTTGTCGCACTGCCTCCCGGTTTTCACCGTGGCTGATTCGTGCCCCCAGCCGCGCGGCGAGCGCATCGGTCGGCTGGCCATGCAAGTCGATGTAGCGCACTCCGACTGGCGAAGACAAGATCACGAATTTCCACCGCGCGAACGTGACTGTGTCCGCGGACAACAGCTCAATTGGCAGGCGGGAAGTCATTCTCGGAAAAATGTTCAACGTGGTAGATCTCAACCGTTGGCGGCGGGGTGCGGCGCCAGCAGTCGGGACGTACGCCTTGCTTCTCGCACAGGCTGGTTAGGAAATCGGCGGGATTGGGAAGCGATTCCCACACCTGGGGTAGATACGTGGACGAGCCGGTTTGTGTCTTCAGGATTACGCCATCGACACCGGGGTGAAGTTTGTGCAGGAGGTCGTCCGGCCCGGAAAACCGGAGCGGGTGCGGACGGTTGAGCACACTGATTTCGATCACGATCTTGGAGACTTCAGACGGATGCACGGGTGGGAAGCGGGGATCGGCAGTGGCAGCGAGAATTACGTTTCGCATCACGTTTTTGTACATCGGTTCGTGCGGAGCGAACGAATCGAGGATGCACCCGCGCAGTCGGCCATGCTCGGTCAGGGTGACGAAACACGCCGCTTCCGCCCGCAATGGGGCCGGGACCGCATCGGGGGGCACAGTAATACCTTCCCCGGTGTCGATCACTGCTTCCAGTTGCCGCCGCGCCAGCCGGAGGAGAAATTGCTTGTCGGTGTTCGACAACGGCGGAAGCCCGTGGGGTGTGCGCTCCGATTCACTCCACAACCCGATCCCGATTAATCCCAGCATCAGCATAAAAACGATCAACCCCTTCACGGCTACACGATAGCACACACCGGTTTTGCGGTCAACCCAGCCGTGTTCTATACTCACGTAACACGTTGCGGAGGGGAATGATGACTGATCGACTTATCGATGATTTTTGCGAGTTTGTGCGGATTGACAGTGAGTCGGGTGAAGAGGCACGGTTTCTCGCGTATCTGGAACAGCGGTTTACCCGCGACCTAGGGGCAGAGTGCGTGCGCGACTCCTACGGAAACCTGATCGCCCGTGTCCCAGCAGCGGTATCAAACCGGACCGCACCGATTCTGCTCGGAGCGCATGCCGACACCGTGAAGCCGGGCAAGGGAATTGAGCCGGTGGTGGAGGATGGCGTGATCCGCTCCAACGGGGACACGATCCTCGGGGCGGACGACAAGGCGGGAATCGCGGAGATATTTGCGGCCGTGCGCACTGTCTCCCGGCATCCACCGGTAGAGATTGTTATCACCCGGGGGGAGGAAGTTGGCTTGCTTGGCGCTAAACACCTTGATACCTCATTGGTGCAAGCAAAGACGGGGTTCATCCTCGATTCCGACGTGCTCGACACCGTGATTATCGGCGGTCCGACGCATATCTCGCTCGATGTAGAAATCATCGGAAAGGCGGCCCACGCCGGGATGGAGCCGGAGAAGGGCATCTCGGCGATCCGCGTTGCGGCGGAGGCAATCACCCGGTTTCCCGATGGGCGGATTGATCACGAGACCACCGCCAACGTGGGCACGATCCACGGCGGTATGATTCGTAACGGCGTGCCCGACAAGGTGATAATCCAAGCTGAGTGCCGCAGTCTGAACGACGGCAAAGCCAAGCAGCAGGCAGACCGGATGCGGCGCGCGTTCGAAGAGGCCGCGGCCGCCGCCGGAGCTACGGCCAACGTAAACGTGACCGTCGAGTACGAAGCGTTTCAGATTCCGGCGGATTCCGAAGCGGTCACCCTCGCCAAGCGGGCGATTGCTGCGGTCGGGCTGGAGCCGAAAACGCGGGTAATCACCGGCGGAACGGACGCGCTTGTACTGTGCGGAAAAGGGATCATGTCGGTCGTTCTTGGGGACGGGGGACGGGCCGAACACACAGTGGAAGAAAACGTTGCCGTGGCCGACATGGAGAAAGCGACGGAGATCGTACGTACCCTTCTGGAGCAACTGGCGTGATGGTTGACGGTGCTACAGTCAAACGATAGAATAAAGAGCATATTCCGCGGTAGCTCAATTGGTAGAGCGCTCGGCTGTTAACCGAATGGTTGGAGGTTCGAGTCCTCCCCGCGGAGCCAATCTTCAGTTTTGGCACCATGAGCTACAAGATTAAACGGCCTTTTATAGATTAGTTCTATCTTTTCTCCCCGTATCCAACAGTTCGGAAGTAGTGTTTTTAGCAACCGCGCCTTTTCTTCATCTGACGGCAACTCTGGAGATATCACTGCCTGAGGTTACTGCAACCATTATGGCAATCGCCTCTGGTGCTTGACAATCATAGATAGTAGCGAATCCTGAGAGGGAAGAGAGAGCGTGGCCATTATTAAGCCCTGCTCGCTCTTAGTAGAACATTAGAGATCTTAAGCAAGTAGAGATTCTCTCCATTTTTCTCGCAATAAACGGGATCTTCCGTTGCGTGGTTTTTCGGGATTATCTTACCGGAATCATCTCTAACACAGCAGGTAGGCCGTCAATCAAACTCAGTATACCCGGTGGTTCCGCACGCACCACCCTACTTAAGCTTTAGCCGTTTAAGGTCCTCTATGGTCCCCTTTAATGTCTCGTAAGGTATGGTTGCTCCATCTCCATGATAGGGCACTACTACGCGCTGTTTGTCTATAGGGTTATAGTAAAACGGTGGCTACCCCGCTGCCGATCTGGAACAAAACCATCTCTCTCTAGAGCCGCGCAGAGGACTCGGGTTGTGATGGAGCGAAGTTGCGGCGGAAGCCTCATACGCTAACGGTTAAAGCCTCGCCCTTGTTCCGAGAGGGCTTATGACTTTCAACGGGGATTGGGTCTCCGCGGGCCAGCATAGATTCAATATAGAGAGTGGCCGCCTCTTTAAGATTTGCTAAGGCTTCATCACGAGTTGCTCCCCAAGTGTG
>WFSM01000168.1 GCA_015485945.1 Candidatus Bipolaricaulota bacterium
CGATCGGTACCAGCTTGACGGTGGCGTGCATGGCTACCGCACTCGCCCTTCCGGTCGGTGGATTGGTGGCATGGCTGGCCACGAAAACACGGATTCCAGGGCGGCGCGTGTTAGAGACGGTGTTTATGGCGCCGCTTGCTGTGTCATCGATCGCGGTGGGATATGCCATCATACGTGGATTGTCCACACCGCCGCTACGCGTTTCCGGTACAATTTTCGCCATCGGAATCGCCCACGCTGTACTGATTTATCCTCTTGTCGCGCGCATGTTGCGCCCGATCCTGGAGGGAGTCGACCCCCGCCTCATCGATGCGGCGCGGTCGCTCGGTGCCAGCCGGGGACGTGTGTTTTTCGACGTTGAACTTCCACTCATCAGCCGGGGTGTGTTGGCGGCAGCGGTATTCGCATTCGCGATGAGCATGGGGGAAATGTCGGCGACGATCATGCTTATGCGCCCCGGGTTAGCCACGGTCCCGATCGCGGTGTACAGCCTTGTCGCCGCCCGCCAGTTTGGCCCCGCAAGCGCGATGGCCAGCATACTCATCGTCGTGACCGGTCTGTCGTTTATCATCATTGATCGTGTCGGCAAAGAAATAAAGGGCACATAATGTCGCAATTAGAGGTTCATAATCTGACCAAACGATTCGCCGGCGTGACTGCGGTCACGGGGGTGACGTTCACCCTCGCCGACGGCGAGCTTCTCACCTTGCTTGGACCGTCGGGATGCGGCAAGACGACGACGCTGCGCTTGATCGCCGGGTTCATTCATCCCGACGCCGGCGAGATCATAATCGATGGGGAAAGTATGCTCCGTCTCCCGCCAGAGCGACGGCGTATTGGGTTTGTGTTTCAGAACTACGCGCTATTTCCTCACATGACCGTCGCTGCTAACATCGGGTACGGTCTCCGTTTCCACCGCGGAATCGACCGAAAACAGCGGATAGCCGAGCTGTTGAGATTAGTTCGTCTCGATCACCTCGCGGCACGACGTCCCGGAGACCTGTCAGGCGGCGAGAAACAGCGCGTGGCGCTCGCCCGTGCCCTCGCCCCCTATCCCCGTGTCCTGCTGCTTGACGAGCCCCTGTCCGCACTCGACGCTAAGTTGCGTGAGGAGCTGCGCGGCGAACTGCGGCGGATCCAGCGCGCTCTCAAGCTCACCACGTTGTACGTTACTCATGATCAGGATGAAGGACTCGCGGTATCCGACCGCATTGGTGTGATGCACACCGGCAGGATCGAACAGTTGGATACGCCGATGCAGGTGTACGAACAGCCGCGAACTCCGTTCGTCGCCGCGTTTATCGGCCGTGTTAACCGCTTGTCTGGGACAGTGGCTTCCGTGACCGCTTCCGTCGTCACCGTGCGGGTAGGCGGGGTAGTAATCCATGCCCATGTCCCGGAACCACCGGTTGTGACGGGGGAACCGGTCACAGTGTTCGTGCGCGAAGAGGACGTCCATGCCGATACTGACACGGAGAATTGTTTCGCGGGCCGAGTGATCGATACGGAATATCACGGAGGAACGGCGGTGGCGACAGTGGTTACCCCGATCGGCACACTGCGGGGGCGAACGACGCAATCGGTAAACCGCGGTAATAGCCTCACTTTGTGCTTCCCGGCGGATCGCGTTTTTGTATTCCCGCGGGAGTAAAGCCGGATTGCAAGTTGACCGCACCATAGTAGGTATGCTAGGATTTCCGTCATGAATAAACCGTTAAAGGAAGGGTTAAGTTACTCCCTTTCTATCGTGGTTGGGCTCGGCCTGCTGGGGGGCGTGCTCTATTATGTCGGGTGGCGAAGTGTTATCGCGTGGATTGATGCGCTTGGACCGTTCGGACTGGCAGCGGTCTTTGGTGATGTGTTTTTGGCTGTCGCATCATGGGTGGCGAGTTGGTGGTTCATTCTTCGTGCCTACGGCGTTTGTATCCCGTTTCGCAGCGTGGTGGGCGCCCGGCTAAGTGGATTCGCGGTCAGTTATATCACGCCGTCTCTGTATTTTGGTGGCGAACCGATCCGGGCGGCGCTCGCTGTTGGCCGTACCGACGCCCCGGTCACCCGCATCGTAGCAACGATTGTCATCGAGCGGTTTCTTGGCGGGATCAGTATTTTATTCTTTGTCCTCATCGGCGCGGTGTACGTGATTATGTCCGACATCATCTCCGCAGTGGAAAAGAACATTGTGATCGGCGGAGTGGCGTTCATACTGTTTTGGACCGTGATCGGATTTATTGATTTCGGCAAGAACCTGAAATGGATAAGCCGTATTATCCGGGGATTCCGCCACATTTTGCCCCGGTTCACAAATGCGTTTAACAAGGCAGCGGATAAGGTGTCCGAAACCGAGGACGAGATCTACGATGCGTTCGCTCGTCACTGGAAGGGCATGCTGCTCGCATTTCTCATGCAGATGGTGGGCACGTTCTTGATGTACATCCGCCCGGAACTCTTTTTCCACTTTTCCAAAGGGCTGTCGTTCAACTTTGCCCAGCTCTCGCTCTTGTTTACCCTTAATATCATGTTGTCGTTCTTCCTATGGATTACCCCCGGCGGTGTCGGAACAGGAGAGATAGCGATGATCGGGATTTTTCGTCTTGTCGCTCCGGAAATCGGCAAGGGCGGCGCGGTTACGTTCTCGCTCATATTCAAGTTCTTTGAACTCATTTTTGTCACTCTTGGGCTCGCCTATCTGTTCAATCGTGGTATCGGACGATTTACTCACCGCCATGCACCGCCCGATAAAAAACCTTGAGCGCGCATAATTGCGCCACTATAATGGTTTATAAACGCGATGGATGATGGAGTCCATCTGGGGCGCCTCTCTCAGGCTAATGACTCCTACGGCCAAAACCAGTCATGGTGGGGCACTTTTGTTGCCCACGCCGAAAGGAGGAACGGTGAAAGCGCAGGTAGCCGAGCGGATGGCGGGCACGCTCATCCCGCTCATTCAGACTGCGGCCGAGAAAGCAACGGCCCTGGGACCGGGGGGAGCAGCGATTGCTCATCGCCTTGAACAACTCGAAACTCGAATAGAGCAACAGCAATTACAGCTTGCTGTCCTCGGCCAGTTTAAACGCGGGAAAAGCACGCTTCTGAACGCTCTCCTTGGTGAGGATATCCTCCCCACTTCGGTCCTCCCCCTTACCGCGATTCCGACCTATCTCAGCTGGGGGCGCGTCCGCACGGCGCGTGTGATCTTTCAAGACGGTCATACAGTGACCGAAACCGCCTCCGATGACCCCGCCGAAATGCGGATGTTCCTCGCGCAGTACGCAACCGAACAGGGAAACCCCGAGAACCGCCGTGGGGTTGCCCGTATTGAGGTGGAGCACCCCGCCGCGATCCTTGCCCGCGGTGTCATCCTGATCGACACTCCCGGGATCGGATCCACATTTCGTCACAATACCTCGACCACGCTGTCGTTCCTTCCCCAATGCGACGCCGCCCTGTTTGTCACGGCGTCCGATCCACCGATAACAGAGGTGGAGGCCGACTTCCTTGACAACGTACGCGCGCACGTGGCACGGTTGTTCGTCGTGCTCAACAAAGTCGATCATCTCGCCCCCAATGAGGTCAACACCGCAGTGGAATTTCTCCGCCACGTGATGCAGAAAAGACTCGGGAACGAAGCGCCGATACACATCTTTCCGATCTCCGCCCGCCGTGGGCTCGCCGCCACTGGCAACCCCGACGCGCCCGAATGGACGGAAAGCGGCCTGGCGGCGTTGGAACAACACCTCATCGATTTTCTCGTACACGACAAGGAAACCGCTCTTGTTGACGCGATAGCCAAGAAAGCAGCGGCGGAAATTGACGCTGCCGTGCTACAACTCGACCTGATGATCCGCTCCCTCAGTCTGCCCCTAGCCGATCTTGAGGACCGGATGGCGGCGTTTACCGCGCTGATCGACGAAGTTCAGGAAGCACGGCGTACCGCTTCCGACCTTCTCACTGGCGAGCGTCGCCGCTTGAACGAGTTCATCGAAACGGCGGCTGAAGCCCTGCGCCGTGAAGGGATCGAGTATTTAGAAAAAGCTATTGATGATGCGCTCGCCGC
>WFSM01000169.1 GCA_015485945.1 Candidatus Bipolaricaulota bacterium
ACACCGTGGTTATCAGTTCACCGGGGGCAAGCGCGGTCTTTCCCGGCCCGCGGAAGAACTTTTCCACCGCCAATTGCCGTGTCCCGTCCGGGCCTACGATTTCCAGGCGGGCATCGTACACCAATAGCGGGATCGCACTGTCGGCGGCGGGAGAGGCGTTAACCAAATTTCCACCGAGCCCGGCCCGATTTCGAATCTGCACCGACCCCAGCTTGCGCAGCACTGCACTAAGGAGGGGAACGTTATCCGCAACCAGCGGTGAGCGAATGATATCCGTCACCGGCACCGCTGCTCCGATCCCGATTTCCTCGTTCTCCACGCGCAGCGCGCGCAGCGCCGGGATTTCGGAGATGTCGACGAGCACCGGCGGATCTATGATTCCCATCCGTCGCTTGATCAGCAAATCGGTCCCGCCGCACAACGGCATCGCCCCCGGCGTACGTAACGCATCCAGTGCCTCCGTAACCGAACCGGCCTTAACGTAATCCTGCATTGCTCATCGCCTCCCGCAAGTCGTCCGGGGTGTCGAGGTCGGTCACCGTGCCCGGGTCCGCGACTGGGATCGCAATCAATGCGTCCTGATGCGCGCCAATGTACGCCCGCGCGCCGATGTCACCGACCAGCGTGGGGAGCAATTCGGGGAAACAGGTGCGATCCACATACACCGGGAATCCGCGCGCACCGCGATAGGTCGGGGCGACAAGCCGCGCTCCGGTTCGCGCCGTTGCGATGACGCTTCCGATCGTCGCCGGCGTGATGTACGGCATATCGGCGTGGAGGATGAGAAACCCGCGTGCCTGCGGCGGCAGGGCCTCGATCCCGACTCGCAGCGATCCCGCCATCCCGTTTCGGTAGTTGGGATTGACCACAACACGGCACCCGGACAGGTCAACCGCGGTTTGAATCTCATCGGCGGCGTGACCAAGGACGACGACAACGTCATCCACACCGGCTGAGCGCACCGCTCCGATTACCCGCGTGATCGCGAACTTGCCGTCGATCGGAAGCAGCGGTTTCACCGCCTGCATCCGCGTTCCCTCCCCAGCGGCAAGGACAATCGCACCGATCATTTCACGTCCCCCCGCAGCAACGCCGCGGCGTAGTGCACCGCCTCCAAAATTTTGGCGTATCCGGTGCACCGACACAGGTTCCCCTCCAACGCTGTTTTGATGTCCTCGTCAGTCGGGTTCGGGTTTTCCTGCAGCAACGCGTACGTCGACATGATGAATCCCGGCGTGCAGAACCCGCACTGCACTGCACCTTTCTCCACAAACGCCCGTTGGATCGGATGCATCCCGCCGTCGGGGGCGATTCCCTCCACCGTGAGGACGTCCCTGCCATCGATCTGCGGTGCAAGGACAAGACAGGAATTGGTCGCACGTCCGTCGATGAGCACAGTGCACGCGCCGCACTCCCCCTCGCCGCACCCCTCCTTGGCCCCGGTGAGAAATAGTCGATCTCGTAGGAGATCGAGCAGCCGGGTCCTGCCGTTAACATCCGCCTCTACCCGTTCGCCATTCACTGTGAACGCGACCTTCATAGGTTATCTCTCACCGCCTTCAATTCTGGCTCAATCTCGATCGGTTCTCCCACCGCCCGGCGGGCGGCAGCTACGTCTTTAAGCCCGTTTCCGGTTACCATCACCGCTGCGCTCTTGCCCGCGATCTCCCCGGTTCCTGCCAGTTTCAGCACCCCTGCGAACGGGGCTGCTCCCGCCGGTTCGGCAAACACACCGGTGCGCCGCGCCAACGTGGCGATCGCCGCGATGATCTCGTCATCGCTGACTCTGACAAACTTTCCACCGTTTCGATAGACATATGTCACCGCTTTGACAATGTCGCGCGGCTTCCCCACGCAGATGCTGTCAGCGACTGTCTTCGCTTCAATGTCCTCGATCGCGACAGCGCCGGTGCCGGTGTAGGTGGAAAACGCGTGCGCGATCGGGGCCGACCCTTCCGCCTGCACTCCGATCACCCGCGGAACGTTCGCGATCAATCCCAGGGTGTGCAGCTCCTCGAACCCCTTGCAGATCCCACTTATCACTGACCCGTCCCCCACTCCGACAAACACGAGATCGGGCGGGTTCCAGTCGAGTTGCTCCGCAAGTTCGAGGGCGCCGGTCTTCTTCCCCTCGACGAGGTACGGGTTCACCGCTGCGGACCGGTTGTACCATCCGAATTCCGCCGCCGCTTGAGCGGCGAGGTCGTAGGCGACATCGTACGATCCATGCACGAGGAATACCTTCGCCCCGTACACCAGAAGCTGGGCGATCTTGGCCTCCGGTGCGGTGCGGGGGACAAAGATCATGGTATCGAGGTCGGTCGCTGCCGCGAATCCGGCAAGCGAACTCGCCGCATTTCCGGTCGATGCCGCTGTTACCACCCGCTTGTTCTTCTCCTGCGCCTTGATCACCACCACCGAACTGGCGCGATCCTTGTA
>WFSM01000170.1 GCA_015485945.1 Candidatus Bipolaricaulota bacterium
CTCCGTCAAGCAGAGCAAAGTTATGTGGGAAGACCCCCAAGGGTGGCAATCAATGCACTATCCCGCCTTAACAAGCCTTAAGATAACATCAGATCTCTATGATGGTTCCAGCCTTGACGGGAATGAACGCCGGGCCAAATTCGTCCGCGAGAAGCGCGATTGCACGGTCGCCAGTGCAATGGCACGGTCCAATTTGTTTGATCTGAAGTTGTTTGAGAGCAGCGGCAATTTCGTGCACCTGGGCATCGGATTTGGTGAGGAGATGAAATCCACCAATGAGAAGAGCAAGCGGCTTGCCGGCAAGCTCGGTCGCACAGCGGGCGATATCCACAATCCCCGGGTGGGCACACCCAGTGATGAGGACCGGCCCAGCCTCACCGTCGATAATCAGCGATTGCTCTTTGATCTCGTCTCCAAGCTCGCCGGTGGAGCGGAATCCAGGTGCAAACTCAACCGAGTCGGTCACCGCCACTGCCTCCAGCTTGGCATCCGCTATTCTGTCCTTAAACCCGGACGAGAACGAATCCGGATGGACGACAATCAACCCCTCATGAAGCGCGGATGAAAGCGCACCAACGTGATCGCAATGCTCGTGAGAAAGGAAGAGGTAGTCTGTCTTCTTGAGATCAATCCCAAGGAAAGCAGCGTTGTGTTCCAGGATGATTATGTCGGCGCCGGTGTCAAACAGCAGCTGTTCCCCGTCTTTCTCGATCAGAGCGGAAAATCCCCATCCGGGGTAAAGGCCGTCCCGCGCGATGCGATTGTCATAAATAATGGTAACACGGTTGCTACCCATTACATGCCTCCTTTGAGGATTACGATCTCCCCGTTCATAAAATCCCTCCGCTGGATACCCCACAGCTTGCTGTGGGGAGGAAAACGGAGATTCGCCACCGACGAATCGGTTCGTTGTTTGTCCGGACTGCATGAAACCTGCGCCAGAGAGCGTCGGGCACAAGACCCGCTGCTACGAGAAACCCGGCTTTCCATAGGGGCTACCCCATGAAACAAGGTTTCACGGGGCAGGCCTTGTGTGCGACGTTGGTTTCCTGTGTCCGTGTGGCAACAGGGTGATACATTAAACTTCACCATGAGGATCAACTCCGGTTAGACCTCTAATACCCCACAGCTTGCTGCGGGGTTGTTTACTCCTCCTTCACGGTGTAATAAAGCCGGTCCTTGTGCGCGCGGCGCCCGATTTTCCCCGCCTCGGCAAGCCGGGCCAGATATTTGCCGACTTCGGCCGGATTGATCCCGAGCGAGTCAGTGAGATCGGTGGGTGTGCATGGCCGCACCGCGAGGATGCGTAAGATCTCCGCAGAGATCTCCTCCTCGCGCAGGAGCTTTGATCGCGACTTGGTGCGCTTGGGAACAACAACGATCGGAATGCCGGGCAGAGCGGCCTCCATACGGGCGCGAATTTTGTCAAGCTTCTCTTCGGGAACGGGATCGACCGGCTCCTCCGGTGGGCGGACACAGGTATTCAGATTTACTTCATGGGGCTTGATCATACGGATCTTATCAATGATCCCGGCGATCACTTTATCATCGGTGTTCGAACCATGTTTCTCCGATTGGACGAGCATCACCTCAAGCCAAATTGGCACCACCCGCGCGAGTTTTCCGATCGCCGCTGCGATGTCATCAATTTGGAACCCGTACGCCGGCCGGTTGATGCGCACAAACGTGTCCTGATCGCCGGCGTCGAGCGTGGGTAGGACAAGGTCGCAGCTTGCCGCGGCGGCGAACACATCCGGCCGGGTGAGCAATGATGAGTTGGTAATCAGAGCGATTGGAACGTCGGTAAATTCACGAATCTTTCCCACCGCTTCGCCGAGTTTGGGGTTAAGAGTCGGTTCGCCCGAGCCGGAAAACGTGATGTAATCGATATGCGCGTGGTGCGCGAGCGCTTGCTTTACCCCGTCGGCAATCTCAGCCGGGGAAGGAAACGGCTCACGCACTTCTTCCGGCCCGTGCACCTTGTAGCGCTTTTTGCCGAGCTGACAATACACACAGTCGAACGTGCACGTAAGCCGCGGAATCGGATCGATCCCGAGCGACATTCCCAGTCGCCGCGACGGGACCGGACCGTAAATAATCCCCATCATTCCTCCGTTACAAATCGATCAATCGCGGTGTCATCGTGTCGGAGTCGAGAATCACTACGGTCGCGCGTCCCGTGATCCACCCACACGCCTCGCCGGGATTGACGACAACGGTTTCCCCATTGCGGATGTCGATCGCATGCGTGTGGCCGTAAATTACAAGGGCGTAGGCGCCGCTTTTTACGAGCGCGTCGATGAATTTCGGTTCGTGCATCACGACGCACCGCTTGCCCGCGCACTCGAATTCGTGGTAATCGGGATAGATCTTGCCGATCTCCTTAAACCGTTTGATGAGATAAAGGCGCTCCCCGTCGTTATTGCCGAATACGCCGATAAGCGGTGCCGTCAGCTTCTGAAGCTCATTTGCCGTGATCGGTGAGATGAAGTCGCCGGCATGAATCACCAGGTCGACTTTCTCGGCGTTGAACACCGCCACCGCCTTGGCAATCATCGGCATGTTGTCGTGAGTGTCGGAGATAATCCCCAGTTTCATCGTGCCTCCGTGAGCTCCTTGTCAACCTGTTCCGCGATCCGGAAGAATGCCTGTGACACCGCGGCATCGGGGTCGGAAAGAACGATCGGTTCGCCGGAATCCCCACCGATGCGTGCCTTCAGGTCGATTGGAACTTCCCCGATAAACTCCACCCCCAGTTCGGTGGCAACGCGGGCACCACCGCCCTTGCCGAACAGCTCGATCCTCCCGCCGCAGTGCGGACAGATCAACCCGGACATGTTTTCCACGATCCCGATCTTCGGGACCTCCATCTTCTTCGCCATGTTCACCGCCCGGCGCGCGTCGATCAGTGACACCTCTTGCGGGGTGGTGACTACAAGTGCCAGCTGCGGCGCTGTGCGTTGAGTGATCGTCAACACCTCGTCCCCGGTTCCAGGGGGGAGATCGCCAATCAGGATGTCGAGGTCGCCCCAATTCACCTCGCCGATGAGCTGGTCGATCGCCTTGGAGCGCAGCGGTCCGCGCCAGATGATCGGAGTTCCCGGCGGGATCATCGACGCAAGCGACACGATCTTCAATCCATGCTTTGCGTGCGGAACGATCCTACCACCCTCGGCCTGCGCCACTTCGGACAGCCCGACCATCTGGGGAACGTTGGGGCCGGTGATATCCGCATCGAGCAGCCCCACGCTCTTTCCGCGCTTCACCAGCGCGTAGGCGAGGTTCACCGCAACGGTGGTCTTTCCCACTCCGCCCTTGCCGCTGAACACAACAATCCGGTGTGTAACCCGGCTTAACGTCTCCTTTATCTCCTGCTCCGCCTTTGACGCCGGCGGTGGTGTTACGTGTACGCTCATTTCCCCTGCCTTTCTCCGAAAATTTTCGTGCCGATCCGAACCATGTTCGCCCCTTCCTCAATCGCGATACGATACGTGTTACTCATTCCCATCGACAGATAACGCATTTTAGCGTTCCCCAATCCGAGCGCGGCCAGTTCATCGAACAGCCGCTTCGTTTCCTGAAAGTACGGTCGTGCCAGCTCGGGATCGCCGAATCGTGGTCCCATCGTCATTAATCCCTGCACCGTGATGTGGTCAAGTTTGGCCAGCGCCCGTATCAATTGTTCCGCGTCCTCGGGGAGCACCCCGGATTTCTGGGGCTCGCGCCCTGAGTTTATCTCCACCAACACGGGCATTACTTTGCCCAGTTTCGCACACTCACGATCGATGCGCGCCCCCAGATCGGCGGAATCGACGGTCTCGATCATGTCGAAGATCGGTACCGCCTTGTTCACTTTGTTCTTCTGGAGATGGCCGATGAAGTGCCACTCCGCGATATGCCCAACGGCACCGAATGCATCCGCGGCCTCCTGGACATAATTTTCCCCGATAATCTGCACTCCGGCAGCGACCGCCTGTCTAATCTCATCCGGCGTTCGTGTCTTCGCCGCTGCCACGAGAATCACCCCATCCGGGAGCGCGGACAGGATCATTCTCACGTTTTCCGCGATCATTTCGTCGCCTTCTCCAGCACTTGCTGCCGCAGCACCACCGTCCCGAGCGCGACGTCGGCTTCCAGTGCGATCACCGGACACTTCGCCTTGAACAGGAAGAAGATGGGGGCATCGACGCCGGACAACCCCTCGAAGTTTCCCTGCCCCTTGGAGATGATGAGGTGCGCGCTACGAAACGCCTCTTTGAACTCGGGCGAACAGTCATCAAGCCAGGTGCCGGGGGCGTCGGACCCGTTGGTGATCACAGCGGCAATCTTATCCAACCCGACGTACCGGGCGTCGTCCACCGTGGCATCGTTTATTATCGGCGCACCGCGGGCGACGAACGTGACCGCTTTCCCACGCGCGACCAACTGTTCGATCAGGATTTTGTCGCACACTACCTCGCCGGCGTTATCCCCCAAGTACAGGATCTCATTCACCGCCGATAGCCGGTCTTGAAACGCCCGGTATTCCAACATATCAATCGGGTCATGAAGTGCGCGCGCGAACGCATCCGGAATCATCCGCTCGACCTCGTCGGGATCAGCCGCCACTTTGGGGCCGAAATCGATGATGTTCCCCGCTCCGGCAATCTTGATCGCAGCGAGAAGCGGGTCATCCGCCGCGGTAACGCGCGCCGTTAACTCAGGATAGAGCCGCAGGCCGATGTCGTTGGACCGCTTCTTCACAGCGCGGTATGGATCGGCCACTCCGGTGATCTTGCGCACAAGACGGTGCACTGTTTGACCGATGTCCACCGGAGTAGCATCAACCGTTACCGTTGGTAAAAACTGCGCCACCCGGTTGAGCACCTCGCGTTGCCGGGCTACATCCGTGGTTGCCATCCGTGCCGCTTCGAGTGCCTGACGCATAAAACATGGAAAACAATCGAGATAGGCTTTCATCTTCACCCCCACATAAAATAATGATACGGAGTACGCGCGCGGAAATCACGATCCCGGAAACAAGCGCCGTCACCGTGAGGGCAATCGTGCAGTGCCAAAGTGACATCCTGCTGCAAAAATCCGCAACCGCACGCCGCGATCGCCTCCGGGTAAAGATGTAACCATCCTCCGGTAAGCAACCGCAGTAGTTGCAAGCACCCCCGCTAACTGGAACAACTGGTGGCAACCGTACGCGGCGCCGCCCTACCACCAATGCGTCCGAGGAGGAGGCGCAGTATGTCCTCTTCCTCGTCGCGCTGGCAATAAAACTCCCGCGGTGCCTCACTCACGGGTCATCTTCGTTCCGCACTTCGGGCATTCCATCTCGTAGCAGGGAACACCGACCTTATGGGGAACGCGTTCGCCGCACTTGGGGCACACGCAGTACCCGGACGGTCCGGCACCAGCGCGGTTACCGCCCATCCGCCCGCGACCAGTTCCACCGCGGCCGCGGCCCATTCCCGTTCCTGGACCGGCTCCTGCCGGCCCTGTTCCGTCTCCTCGTGGCATTGTAACCTCCTCGTTACAGTCGTTGATAGATCTTTTTTATTGCACCCGTGAATCGTCGCGTTCCGCCGGCTTGGCTCACGATCGCCAACACTTTCTCCGGATCAGTGACAATCGATCCGAACAGATGCTGCACTCCATACTCACCGAGGGCGGATGCCATCGGAGTTGTCGGCCCGATGAGTGCAATTTCGGCGCCGTGCGCCAGTTCGAGCAGGTGATCGATAGTCTTGTTGATGAATACAAGCGCGGTCAGAATGACGACATCGCACGTGGGGAGCAGCCGTTCCGCTGCCCAGTCGGGGAGGACGTCGGGCGCGAGCTTGCGCCGCTCGAACACGTAGAATGCCGCCGCCCGTCGCTTAATCTCGGGAATAAACGGCTCGAACCAGCCGACCATTCCCACCGTCACCCCGTCGATCGGGAGCACGTGCAACGGATCGGGGCCGGGAGCGCCGTCACGGTTGAACGCAGCGTTTAACGTCGCCATTCCCACCGTGGCTGCAACTGGATCCGGAGCAACGACGTGCGCCGCCACCGCGTGGGCGTCAGCGCCGATCAACTCGCCCGCACTTTCCAGATAGGTGCAGCATGTATTCATGCCCGCGGTTACCGTCCCCGCGAGGCCGCAGCTGCCGTCGTCGAGGCGCACTGCGGTGTAGCCGAGGCCGATTCTGACGTCGACAATGCGGCGCAGGCGCAGGCGCGGCTCCACTTCTTCCAACAGCCGATCGATAATCATGCGATGACCTCCGCGAACCGGGAATAAATCTTACGCATCGCTTTCCCCGCTGCGCTGTCCGGGTCCTCGACCGCGCTCTTGCCATGGATCATCATGCCCGGCACCGTGGGGTCATATGGGATCTGTCCGAGAACGGTTAGCTCCTCTTCCCGCGCGAATTCCTCGATCTGAGCGCTCACCGCGTCATTGAGATCGTACTTATTGATCACCAAGTACGCCGGAATCCGAAAGTGGCGCACTACTTTTAGGATGCGCTCGAGGTCATGCAACCCGGACAGGCTCGGTTCGGTGACGAGAATTACCGCATTCGCCCCGCTAACCGACGCGATAACTGGACACCCGATCCCCGGGGATCCGTCGATCAACAGCCGTTCCGCACTGACCTCCTTGGCAAGGGCATATGCCTTTTGTTTTACCACTGTAACAAGCTTTCCCGACGTTTCTTCCCCGGGATAGAGCTCAGCGCTCGCTAGTGGGCCAAGCCGGGTTTGCGCCGTGTACCACTTGCCGGAAATGCGCGGCGATAACGTGAT
Organism: Candidatus Bipolaricaulota bacterium; assembly: GCA_015485945.1. Classification (GTDB taxonomy): domain Bacteria; phylum Bipolaricaulota; class Bipolaricaulia; order UBA7950; family UBA9294; genus S016-54. The sequence continues at coordinate 6,781 of WFSM01000170.1, forward strand.
CGCGTCGGTTGGACACACGTAGACGCACGCTCCGCACCCCTCGCACAGGAACGAATCGATATTGAAATCCGCGTCGATCGCGTGGAACCGACAAACGCGAGCGCACTCGCCGCAATTGATGCACTTGGAATCGTCCTTCAGCGCTTCCTGCGATCCCTGAAACTCGCCCTCATGTTGAATCTCCGGATCGAGGAGGAGGTGAAGGTTCGCCGCGTCGACATCGCAATCGGAAAGCACTTTGTCCTTCGCCAGGCAAGCAAACGCCCCCGCGAGCGACGTTTTCCCGGTTCCGCCCTTGCCGGACAGGAATAACACGCTCTTCATGTCACACCCCCTTCCGCACCGTTGGGAACGCGCCCCGCCGCAATTGCGGCGTAGAGCGCACGGAATTTGTCCTTCCATTCCGGCATCGCATCGACAAGCGGAACACCGCGTGAGTACAGGCGAGCGATTTCGCGATCGAACGGGATCCGCATCACAATCGGAATATTCTCCGCGGCGCAGTAGCGCTCCACGCGGTCGTCCCCAATGCCGTCGCGGTTGATGATCACCCCCACCGGTACCCCGACCGAACGGGCAACTCCGACCGCTGCTTTGAGGTCATGGAGGCCGAACGGAGTCGGCTCAGTGACGAGCAGGGCAAAGTCCGCCCCTTGAATCGCGGCGATCGTCGGACAGCCGGTCCCCGGCGGCGCGTCAAGAATCGAGGATTTATCCGGATCCAACCCGGCTTTCAGCTCGTGAATCAACGGGGTTGCCATCGCCTCGCCCAGGTTGAGC
>WFSM01000171.1 GCA_015485945.1 Candidatus Bipolaricaulota bacterium
CGCGGTCGATCCCCTTGCCGTAGATGATGTCAAAACTCGCCTCACGGAACGGAGGTGCGACCTTATTCTTCACCACGCGCACATTTACGTGGGTTCCAACCTGCTCGCCGCCCTCTTCGATCCGCCCTGAATTCCACATGTTGAGCCGTAGCGACGCGTAGAATTTGAGCGCGCGGCCGCCCGAAGTGGTGGTGGACGGGCCGAACCGGGTTCCGCTGATCACCGAGCGGATCTGGTTGGTAAACACGACGATCGTCTTCGACTGCGAGATCGCGCCGGACAGCTTGCGCATCGCTTGTGACATCAGTCGTGCCTGGAGCCCGACCTGAGAATCTCCCATCTGTCCCTCGATCTCAGCCATCGGCACCAACGCCGCCACCGAATCGATGACGATGATGTCCACCGCACCGCTGCGGGTGAGCTGCTCAGTGATCTCGAGCCCCTGTTCCCCGGAGTTTGGCTGCGACAGGAGAATGTTATCGAGATCAACCCCCAACGCGCGCGTGTACGTCGGGTCGAGGGCGTGCTCAGCGTCAATGAACGCCGCGGTCCCGTCCCGCTTTTGCACCTCGGCGATCATGTGCAGTGCCAACGTTGTTTTCCCACTCGACTCCGCGCCAAATACCTCAACGATCCGCCCCCGCGGCACCCCGCCGACCCCGAGGGCGATGTCAAGGGCGAGCGATCCAGTGGGGACGGTCTCCACCTGCATCACCTGGGCTTTGTCGCCCAGCCACATGATCGCCCCTTCGCCGTACGCCTTCTTTATCTGCTTAAGCGTGCTCTGCAGCACCTCTTCCTTACCCATGCTCGTTTCTCCCCCTCGATTTTTTACTTGCGCCTCATTCTAGGGGATTGGGGAAATAACTTCAAAACGGACGTGCCCATGTGAGGAAGAACACGAGAAAAAATCCGGCGAGCACGATGAGCGTGCCCTCTTCGATGCGGAAGATGCGTGTGGGCATTGAAACGGAAGTGCGGGACACCACGCGCCCTAGTAGGTATCCCACCGCAATCAGTCCCAGCGCTGTTCCGATCCCCGCCGCGGAGAATAACCCGTATCCGGCGGCAGTGGGGTCCACCGCTGACACAAGGGGAAAGAAAACCAGGATCGGAACCGCGAGAACGGTGTATGCCAGTGTTTTGTTCCAAGAGGTAGTACCAGAATGGGCGAACCGGAGCAACGGCACCAACCGCGAGAACGCGATTGCCGTTCCCAGTGAGATGGCCCCGATGATGATCTGTACAAGGACATTTCCGGGGATGAGTGCCTTGCCGATGTAGCCGGCCAATGGCGGCAGGCCGATGATCCCCAGTGTTCCCACGAGGAGCCCCGCGCGTGCCGGGAACGGGACCTCGCCGTGAACGATGGCGGCGATCCGGCGGTGGCCGCTGGTGGCGACCGCCTCCCCGCCCGCCAGGAACAGCAGCCCCTTGAACAGGCCGTGAGCAACGGCGTAGGCAACGGCGCCCGCAGGTGCCCCCAGTCCCGCGCCGATGAGGACGTAGCCGATCTGCGACAGGGAGGAAAAGGCGAGCATGCGGTTGAGATCACGAGCGAACATCGTGTAGATCACCCCAGTAGTGCCGGTGATCGCTCCGAGCACGAACAACGCGCCCCCGATGGGAAATACCGCGGACAGCCGGAGCAACACGACGAACCCCATATTCACCACCAGTCCGGACAGAAGGGCGGAAACGGCGGGAGATGCGGTGGCGTATGCGTCCGGGAGCCACAGCGAGAACACGAATATCCCCGTCTTGACCCCGATGCCGGTGACGAACAACGCGGCCGCGAGGATCGTCCATGGTGGCGGTGTGGCCGGAATGCGGGTTGCCACCAACGCCAGGTTGATGGCGCCGGTGTGAGCGTACACGACCGCCACCCCGAACAGATAGAGTCCCATTCCCACCGCTGAGAACACGATGTACTTCAGCGCCGCCCACAGCGCTGCCGGGGCACGCTCGTAACCGACGAGGAGAAAGCTCGTCAACGTGAGGAGTTCCAGGATTACGTACACGTTACACAGGTCGCGCGCGAACAGGAGGGCGAGGATCGATCCGAACAACAGGTGGATGAGCAGGAAAAAGTAGGGACGGAGTTCCGCGCGCCACAGGTACGCGGTGACGGCGACGGCAATCACGAGAAACAGACCGCAAAACGCCATGCTCACCCA
>WFSM01000172.1 GCA_015485945.1 Candidatus Bipolaricaulota bacterium
GAGACCACCGGGATTATGTCGATCGGGATTGACACGATCGTGAACGGTACGCGGCGGTCATCGACCAATGTATATGCACCGCTGTCCGTGGTGAGTGGCAGTACCTATTATTGGTACAGCCTTAACTACGCCAACTCTTCCGACGAGAGCACCGGGGTGGCGATCGTAAACCCGCTTGACTCCCCGGTGGCGGGCACGCTTTACGTGTACGACGCAGCTGGGAACCAGGAGAATGCGACCAGTTTTCTCCTTGACCCCCACGAGGCTGATTACTACCCGCTGCACAAGCTGGTGGACGTCGGCGATACCATGTGGGGAGTGGTGGATATCAAGGCGACCGCACCGATCGTCATCGGCGGTGAGTACTTCGATGCCGCCGGCAAACTCCTGAACGTGGACGAGATTACGCGGTTTTACTACTCCGAGTAACCGGGACCACGGCACGGCGGCCAGTGGCGGAGGCGATGAGCTCGAATTCCATTCCGTACGCGTTGTTGAGAATCGCTGGCACCACGGTGGTGGGTGGTGGTCCGTGAGCGATGACGCGCCCGGTGCCGAGGACGATCGCTTGATCCGCATATAAAAGCGCGTTGTTGGGTTGATGGGAACTGGCGATGATCCCGACATCACCTGTGTGCCCGAGCTCGGCCAAGGTTGTCATGGTGCGGTGCTGATAAGCGGGGTCGAGGTGGGCGTCCGGTTCGTCGAGCAACAGATAGCGCACTCCCTGTGTGAGCCCGCGCGCGATTAATGTCAGTCGCCGTTCGCCACCGCTTATTTCGGTGTACGGGCAATCGCGCAGCCGCCACAGCCCGACCGTACGGATCGCCTGTGCTGCCGCGTTGCGGTCACGCTGCCCTGGACGTGCGAGCAGGGACAAGTGCGGTGCCCGTCCCATTAAGACAACTTCCCACACCGTGTACGCGAACACCGGGGTATGAAGCTGGGGGACAAACCCAATTGTCTGGGCGCGCATCCGCGGAGTGACGGCGGACAGCGGTTGACCGTCGATCAGTATCATGCCGGCGTCCGGGGCAAGGATCCCAGCAAGGCACGACAGGAGGGTCGTCTTTCCTGATCCGTTGGCGCCGAGAATGAACGTCATGCCCCCGTCGTGCGCCTCCAGGGAAACCGCTTGAAGCACCGGGCGGCCGTGTCGGTAGGAAAAACTGACGTGGTCCGCGACGATGCTCATCGCCATCCGCCTCCGTGGGCGCGCAAAACGCGCATGAACAGAAACAGAAACACCGGTACCCCGATCAACCCGGCGAGGATCCCAAGCGGGATTTCGCTGGTGAGGGCGGTGCGCGAGATATCGTCAAGCACCAGCAAAGTCGCCGCGCCGAGAACGAGTGATGCCGGGATGAGACGGGCGTGGTCCGGACCGACGAGGGCACGGGCGGCGTGGGGGACGATTAACCCCACCCAGCCGATGATTCCACTTACTGCCACTGACGCTGCCACCAGCAGCGTTCCCACGCCGATCACCACGAGGCGGAACCGTTTTACCGCCAGGCCGAGCGTCGCTCCTTCCGCCGTGTCCAGGGTGAGCAGATTGACGCGCCACCGGATGAGGAGGAAGAACGTGAGCCCAACGGCGCTGATCCCGAACAGCGGCCACAATACGGCGAACCGTGCCCCGTTTAGGCTTCCCAGTAGCCAGTAGGTGATCGCGGGCAGGGTGTTGAGCGGATCGGCAACGTACTTGACGAGCCCCAGCAGTGCATTGAAGAACGCGCTCACCAGTACCCCGGCCACCACGAGGACGAGGATCGACGCCCCAAACCGCTCGCCCACGAACAACACCAGTCCCATCGCGGCAATAGCGAATAAGAATGCCATCCCCTCCACCCCGAGCGGTCCGCGTGCGAAAAACAGGGCGAGTGACGCGCCGAACGCCGCTCCGGAACTCACCCCGAGGATGCGCGAGTCGACAAGGGGATTGCGGAACATCCCCTGAAACGCGGCTCCGCTCACCCCGAGGTTGGCCCCGATGCACAGCGCGGCGAGGATCCGCGGTAGACGGATGCGAAGGATCACTGCGGTTAGGAGTGGATTCGCACCGGAGAAAAACGTCGTGATAGCAGTGGTGAACCCGATCCGAAATCTCCCGATGAACAGCGATGCAACCGCGAGCACGACCAAGAGCGCCAGAAGGCCGCCCGCCACCACATGTCTATTCTTCGCGGGGATCATCGCGGCAGCAACCGCGCCACCTCCGCGTCGGTGAGGGTACAGCCGTAGTAGGTTGAGTAGAATGACTTAATTTCCTGGGCAAGATTGAGCGGGACCGCATTGGGATGAAGGACCGCGGCGATCCACATGATCCCGAGGAGTGAATCCGGGACCGGCGTGTCCCATGGCGCGATCACCTGGGGCATCTTGTACACCCGCCCGGTGCGTACGGCAGTTATCGCCGCCCAGTCGGGGTCGGTGAGGATGTCGTGCGGGGTGACCGGTCCATAGGGAGCGATCACGATCACGTCCGGGTTCCAGGAGAGGACTTGCTCCAAACTGACATTGTTCCAGTAACCGTGCAGTCCGGCGCTCACCGACTTGCCGCCGGCGAGGGTGATCATGTCTGTTTGGTACATGTCACCGCTCGCCACCCGCAGCTTGTCCGTCCCGCAAAAGTACACCGACACGGGCGGTTTCCCGGCGGTGGCGGTCGCGACCGCAGTTGTGATTCGGTCGTAGTCGGCGGCAAACGCGTGTGCCCGCGCCTCTGCGGCGCCGCCGAGCAGCTTTCCCGTTATGAACATCGCCTGCTTCAACCGTGCCGGAGTTTCCGGAATATACTCCACGGTGGGGATACCGAGTTCGTCGAGCAACTTGTCCAATCCCGGATTTTTGCCCGGGTTCGCCAGCACGACGTCCGGGGACCGGGCCGCGATCTCTTCCACGTTAGGGATGCCGAAATAGATCTTTTTCTTAAGGTTGGGATCGATACGGGTGAGCGTTGCCGGCAGTTTGCTCGGCGTTTTCACCCCGACGAAGTTGGCAAGCACGAGCCGGTTTCCGGCCCCAAGGGCGTACACGTAATAGGTTGCGATTCCGTACACGCTCGCGATCCGTGTTACCGGTGGGGTGATTGTCACCGTGCGGTTGGCTTGGTCGACCACGGTCACTGTCCCGGCGGCCGCGGTGACCGTCAGCAACAGGACTACCGCTAATGCAATCGCTAGTTTCCTCATTGTGCCTCCTTAAGGATGGTGCTGCAATTGTATAACCAGTCCAGCGTTGCTTGGAGCTGTCCGAGGCGGAACGTGTGGGCGAGACGGCCGATTACTACGTCTCCCACCTTGAGATGACGCCGTTGTGCCAACCGTGATCGGATGCGTTCGAGGGCCGCAATCTCCGCCGTCACCAACGCCGCTGCCCGTTCCGGCGCGAGCCGGTGGAGAAAATAGAGCTTGGCGAGAAACTCCACACGCACATCGCGCAGATGGCGCACCGGTGTCATTACCCACTTCCAGAAGGCATCTTGGCCTGCTGGGGTGATATGGAACGTCCGCCGCGGCGGTCGCCCCGTCTGGAGGGCGGTTGTCCCGCGGATGAGGCCGGCGCGTTCCATGCGTGCGAGGGTGAAGTAGATCCGGCTCGGGGCGATGCGCCAAATCGGGTTGAGGTTGGCGGACAGCCAGTTGCGCAACGCGTACCCGTGTCCGTCTGGACACAGCATGATCGCGCCCAGGAGTGCACCGTCTATTGGAAACGACTCGATCGCCATTGCTCCTCCCGCTTGGATTAGTCTCATAAAGAATAGCGATGAGAAGCGGAATTTCAAGGTTGGGCAGGCGAGGTCGCTCAACGGTGGCGGCGCGCGTATAATCGCCGGTGAGAAGGAGGCAGGATGAACCGCAAAATGCTTATTGCCGGCAACTGGAAGATGCACAAGACTCCGGATGAAACCGAGGAGTTCATCACGGCATTTGTCGCCCGTTATCAGGAACGGCCCGGGACGGATGTCCTCATCATTCCTCCGTTTACTAGCCTTGACCGTGCGGGACGACTCCTCGTCGGGACCGAAATCACGCTGGGAGCGCAGGATTTGTACTATGAGGAGGAAGGGGCGTACACCGGGGAGATTGCCCCGCACATGCTCCGCGCGTGCGGGTGCACGTACGCACTTGTCGGTCACTCTGAGCGCCGTGCGCTGTTTAACGAGGATGACGCAGTTGTGAACCGCAAGCTGCGCGCCACCATCAACGCCGGGCTGACGGCGCTCCTGTGCGTGGGGGAGACGCTTACCGAGCATCGCGCCGGCAAGGTGGAAAAGCGGATCATCGCTGAGCTGACCCGCGATCTCGCTGGGGTGACCCACGATGATATGGCGCATGTGGTTATTGCCTACGAACCAATCTGGGCGATCGGGACCGGTGAGACCGCCACGCCGGAGGAAGCGCAAGCGACGATCAAGTTAATCCGCGGATGGGTCGCCACTGCCTATAACGACCAGACCGCGGCGGCAGTACAGATTTTGTACGGAGGAAGCGTGAAGCCCGGAAATGCGGCCGCGCTTCTTGGACAGCCGGATATCGATGGAGCGCTCGTCGGCGGCGCATCGCTCGATCCGGAATCATTCATCCAGATTGCCGATGCCTCCCTTGACAGATAATCACCCGCCGGTTACGGTAGCGGGTGGGGGTAGAATGGTATTCACGATCCCGAACCAGATCACCCTGGCGCGCATCGCGAGCGTACCGTTGTTTATGTACTTCGTTCTGCACGGGACACAAGTAACGACGATCCTTGCGATTGCAATCTTTGTGCTCGCTGCTGCTTCCGATGCCATCGACGGATACCTCGCGCGCAGTTTGAGCCAGACCACAGTGTTCGGGAAGTTTGCCGATCCGATTGCGGATAAGCTCCTCATCGCCGGCGCCCTCATCTCGTTTGTCCAACTGGGAGAGCTGGCGGCGTGGGGAGTAATGGTGATCATCGCGCGTGAGTTCCTCGTTACCGGCCTACGCATCCTCGCCATCGCCGAGGGGCGAGTGATTGCGGCGAGTCCGCTGGGAAAACTAAAAACCGTGTCTCACATCGGTCTCGTTCTCACGATCCTCGCCACCCGCACATTTGCTTGGGGGCAGAGCGGGCAGACGGCAAAGGGCGCGTTTCTCTATTTGGCAGTAGCGTTGGCCATTATCTCCGCCGGCGAGTACTTCTACCGCTCCCGTGACTTGTTTCGCTAACGATACCTCTGTCTTTTCCCGGGGTGTTCAATCGGCCGCACCGGCCTGACCCACGACCGTGACGTACACCACCGTTCACGGCACACTCCCGCTAGCATCAGCATATCGGGAGTGGGGGAAATGAGAAGAAAGGTATTGCTTGCCATCGTGATTTGGTTCGTTGTTGCCGCGGTTGGGTACGCGGCATCGATTACTGTTACCCTGTCGGCTGATCTTACTGCGGTGGCGCGTGGCGCCGACGTGACATACACGGCCATCGTGGATAATTCCGGTACCACCGCCCATTCCGACCTCACCCTGCTCGATAACCTGCCTTATGGCCTCGATCAATGGCACGCGAGCTATCGCCGCGACGGCGGGACGTGGATGGCTTATCCAGCGAACGGGATTATCCCGATCGGGATACTGGCGGCGGGAGCGACGGCGAAGATCGAGATCGAGGCGACGGTGGGATTCTTTGCCCCGGGTGAGATTTCCAACACCGTGACGGTCACCGATACGAACGGCCCGTTGGCGACAAAGACGATCGTAGTGAACATACTGCCCGCGGTTGATGCCGGCGCTGACAAGATGGTTGGACCTGGTGGAACGGTGGATCTGTCCGATGCAAACGCGAGTGACGGCGGCGCTGGAATCGCTTCTTACTCCTGGTCAGACAACGGCGCTGGGGGCAGCTTTAGCGATCCCCACGTGCTCCACCCGGTCTACACCGCGCCGAACGCGAGCGGACTGTTCGTGCTCACCCTCACCGTTACCGATAACCAAGGCGGGATCGCCAGTGATTCGCTGCGGTTACGGGTGGACGCGTTTCCCATCGTCAACGCCGGTGCGGATAAAACGGTCGACGAGGGGAAACCGATCGCGCTCTCCGATGCAACTGCGTCCGACCCCGATGACTGGATTGAGCACTACCAGTGGAGCGACGGCGGTGCCGGTGGGAGCTTTTCCCCATCGGCGCAGGTGTGCAATCCCACGTACACTGCGCCCCTTGTCTCCGCGTGTGCCGGCAAGGACATCATCCTCACTCTGACCGTTACCGATCACTACGGCGCCCAGACGAGCGATTCGCTCACCCTACACGTGAATAACGTAAATGTGCCTCCGACCGCTGATGCGGGGCCGGACAAGCACGTGCATTCCGGGGACGCGGTGACGCTCACTGGAACCGGGGCTGATCCCGACGGCACGATCGCCGCGTACGCATGGACGCAAGTGGGGGGACCGGCAGTCACTCTCCACGGCGAGAATACCGCTGTTCTCACGTTTACCGCACCGACCGTCGCTGCTACCACAACGTTACGGTTCCGCCTTACTGTGGCTGATAACTGCGGTGCCACCGGTTCCGACGAAGCAATTGTCACTGTCACTCCGGCTTCCGCGCCTCCGTCTCCCACACCGCCCCCGGTCAAACCGGCGCAAATTGAGGTGGAAATGAACGCCGCCCCCACGCGGGCGACGATCGGCGATCACGTGACGTACACGTACACCGTACGCAACACTGGTGAGGCGCAGCTTATCGCTGTTAACGCCCGTGATGACAAGCTCGGGCCGGTCACCCTCGATCGTACATCCCTCGCACCGGGAGAAACGGCGACCGGCCATGCCACAACGACGATCGCGGTGTCCGACTTTCCCGGCCCGCGGGTTGAGGCCGTCACCGTCATCGCCCGCACCGCGGACGGGCGTGAGGTGCATGCGCAGGCGAGCGCAATGGTGAAGCTGTACACCCTACCTGCCCATGTCACGATCACGGTCACCGCGATCGACGCACGCGGGTTTCCGCTGACGCCGTTCTCTCCACTCAAGATTGGGGATGTCGTCACCTACGTGTATCGCATCACCAACACCGGTAAAGCGCGACTTTCGCGGATATCCGCGGTTGATGACCGTCTCGGCCCCATCCCGCTTGATCGCACCGACCTTGCGCCATGGGAGAGTATCACTGGAACGCTTACCAGCACGATCACCGAGGCCGACCTTCCCGGCCCGATTGTGAATACCGGCACGGTCGTCGCCTATGACCCAACCGGGCACAAGCTAACCGGCACAGCGACGATAACTCTGCTCCAAGTGACTGGTGCGAAGACGCTGAAATTGACCAAGTCCGTCGATGCAACCACGGCGGCCGTCGGGGACACGCTTGTGTACACGTATACGATTACAAATGCGGGTCAGGTCACGGTTACCGATCTTGTGCTGACCGATGATCACCTCGGAACCATTCCTCTTCCCACTACCGTTCTCCTCCCTGGCCAGTCCATTACCGTCACTGCGACGTATACTGTGACCAGCGCTGATCTCCCTGGACCGCTCACCAATACGGCGCACGTCACCGGGCGTGGAACGGCGGGGTCGATATCAGCGAAAGCGGCGACGGCCAGTGTGACGTTGACCGGCGGGGTTGCCGGTGGTGGTGGCGCGGTCACGGCAAAGTGCGACGGTAGGGTGATTATCTCCGAGGTGGCGTGGGCTGGGACCCCGTCCGACCCGGACGCACAGTGGATTGAACTCGAAAACCTGGGGAACACGCCAGTTAATTTCACCGGGTGGCGAATCGGGTGGTATCCCATCGGCACGGACCCGCATAACAAGGGTGTGTGGACGTGGATTCCGCTGCAGGGAACGATCTCGCCATCGCCGACACATCCGTGCACCAACCCCCGTCGTCGCCCCAAAATCGCGTTCGTGAAACAGCCCGGCAACGACTACGCGTGGCAGGTGGTGGACATGGATTGGTGGGTGGCAGGCAAGCAGGGGAAGGCCGGGCGCGGCTTTTATCTGCTCGAACGGGGAAGCGACGCCACAGTGCGTGATGTTACCGCTGACCTTGTGTACCACGCCGTGCTGCCGCGTACCGGTGCGGTGATTGAATTGGTAAGCGCGGGAGGAAAAGTGGTGGACACAGCCAACGCTGGCCACCCGAATACACCGGGATGGGTGGCCGGAAACGCACATACGCGGGCGACAATGGAACGCACTAACCCGCTCGGGCCGGATACCGCCTCCAACTGGCACACCAACCCTGGGGTGCTGGTGTACGGAACTGACTCTGCCGGTAACCGTCTCCTTGCCACCGCGGGCAAGCCGAATTCACCCGACATGAGCACACTCGTTGCCCTGGCGGAGGACCAAGTGACCCCCGTTGTGTCGACGACGGCGTTGTCCCTCGCGGTGGGAAACGCGCGCCCGTGGGTCAAGATCGCCGCAGTGGACATTGCTGCTGCCGGTGGAGGCGGCAGTGCACCGGCGATCAAACTTTCCACTGCTAATACCGGAGGCTACACTCTCGCCGTCAACCCGGCGACATGGGCGCCTGGCACGTACTTCATCTGGATAACCGACGCGGAGGGGAAAGCGGTACTGGTCCCGATCCAGGTCAAGTAATCAGTGTTTTTCCTCTTCGTACACGTTGGCGAACCGGTTGTTTTTGATAACGTTATCTTTCATCGTTATCTGATCGACAAACATCCCGATCCGTACCCCGACCCCGTGATCGAAGTCGCGTCCGTTGCCGGTGATCGTGCACCCGGTGATAATTAAGTGATGCACTGACTGTGCGTCCATTCCGTCCATGCCGTTGTCGATCAGTTGGCAATTCTCCACTCGCAGTACGTCGATCTCACCGCGGGCACCAATGATGTGGATCCCGGTCCAATCGTTATCCGCGCTGCGGCAGTTGCGAATCGTCACCGTGGTGATGTGTTCGCGGTTGAGTTCGATTCCGTGACCGCTGGAATCGTTCTTGCGTGGACCGGTGATCGCGATCCCGTCCAGGGTGACGTTGTCGGCATCGATCTCCACCGTGCCCCAGATGTCGGCCATGCCCGTGGTGGTGGGATCAGTTGTAATCGTCACTCCCGGTGTATACACCCATATGTCGCACTTGTACTTGCCGGCGGCGAGCATGATCACATCGCCGGGGTGAGCCTTGACGTGGACGTCGAAGTAGGCGGAGGTCCGCATTCCGACTGGTCCGGGCCACACGCGATACGGAAGCGGCACCTGCTGTTGGCGTCCGTTCACGGTGACGGTCTTGTAAAACTGCTCCGCGATGAGAACGTTACCATGGATCGCAATATCCGCGGGGATGTGGATCACCGCTGCCGCGCCGACCACTGATGCACCGATAATCACGGCGAGAAAAATCCCGGAAATCGTCTTCGTCATTCTTGCCTCCTTTTGTCCAATCCTACCGCAAAGTCCGACCCCGGAGCAAGTGGCTTGCGACGGCGCTTGAGGGCAGTGGCGATTCCCGTTGTCCGAAAGTCGCGGTACAGCAGATTAGCGTAAGCACGCGGCATCCCAGCACGAATGAGCCGGCGCCGATATACGCGCGCACTCAGGCGCATACGGATAACAAAGCCAATCCCGAAGAACCCGATGCGGGTGAGGGTGCGCCCGAACGCGAACGCGATCCTCACCCACTTAAGAAACCGGTTCAGTCTTCCTCCTTGTCGTCGTTGTGTTTGTTGTGGCGCCCGAACTTCATCCCTTCACCGACGAGGTCGCGCAGGTTGATCATGTAGCCGCGCGCCATGTCCAGTGCATCTTCCTTGGGGATACCAGCGTCGACGAGCTTCTTGTAGAATGTTGCCACCGCAGCGGCCATATTTTCCGCCGATTCCGGCGAGTACATGATGTCTCGCAATCCGCGCAGGAGCGCGGGCACTTTATCCGATACCACATCCAATACCGCTTTCAACTCATCGACATCATCTACATCCATGTTAGACCTCCTTTTTTCTCGTTTTGAATAAGTTCACTCGCCGTCCGAGCAGGCGCAGGTCGCCGTTTACCGGTGCGGTACGCCCGGTGACGGATA
>WFSM01000173.1 GCA_015485945.1 Candidatus Bipolaricaulota bacterium
GCGATCTCGCCGGTCGCAAGCGCCCACACGAGTGCGTCCTCATCGACCACCGGTCCGCGGGCCACGTTCACCAAAATCGCGGTGTGCTTCATGCGCCGAAATGCGTCCCGGTCAAACATGTGACGCGTTTCCGGTGTGAGCGGGGTATGCACGCAGATGTAATCGCTGCGCTCCAACAATTCCACAAACGGGACCCAGCGTGCCTCGAGCTCCCGTTCCGCCGGTTCATTCCGGTTGCGGTTGTGGTAGAGCACCGGCATCCCAAACCCAAAATGACCGCGCCGACCGACCGCGGTCCCAATCCGCCCCATTCCCACGATTCCAAGCGTCTTACCGTACACGTCGAGCCCGAGATGGGGCTGCATCAGCTCCCAGCCGCGGAACTCACCGGATCGAACGTACAGATCGGCCTCGACGATCCGCCGCGCGGCCGCCAGCAAAAGCGCAAACGTCAGATCGGCCGTCGTCTCGGTAAGAGCGCCAGGAGTGTTGGTGACGACGATCCCACGGGCACGGGCGGCGGCGACATCGATGTTGTCATACCCGACCCCGAGGTTGGCGATGATCTTCAACCGCTGTCCGTGCGCGATCACTTCGGCATCAATTCGATCGGACAGCAGGCAGATGAGGGCGTCGGCAGCAACAACGTTTTCCATCAGCTCATCCCGGGAAATCGGGCCGGGCGCAGCGCGCATCACGACCGTGTGGCCCGCAGCCCGCAGCCGATCGAGTTCCTCGGTGAACACTCGACAAGTTACGTAAATGTCAGCCATTGTTTCCTCCTTTTGGAATCGCCGCCCGCGCCAGCGCATCACAGCGCTCGTTCTCCGTATCCCCGGCGTGCCCTTCCACCCAGTGAAACCGGACTTTGTGCTCCGCAACGAGGCGATCGAGCGTCTGCCACAAATCGACGTTTTTTACCGGCAGCAGTCGCTTACCACTGCGCCGCCTCCAGTTATTGCGTTTCCAGTTGGGTAGCCATTCGGTAATCCCGCGCTTCAGGTAAGTGGAATCGGTGTATAAATCCACCTCGCACGGCTCGTTGAGGGCGCGCAGGGCCGCAATCGCTGCCGTCAACTCCATGCGATTGTTGGTCGTTTGTGCCTCGCCGCCGGACAGCTCCCGACGCTCGGCTCCGTGGATCAACACCGCAGCCCACCCGCCTGGCCCTGGGTTACCGCTGCATGCCCCGTCGGTGTAGATCGTCACCTTCTTCATGTTGGTATGTATAGCCGATCGCGCCGCAGTTGTCGAGCAGACCAGCGTTCATAAAATTGCCACAATCCTGCCATCACCCCCTCATCACCCTGGGCTACACTTAGTGCGAAATCACCACCCAAATTAAGGAGGTTACACAATGAAAAGAGTGATAGTTTCTGGAACACTGGCGATGTTGATCGGTCTTCTGATCGCTGTACCGCTGAGCGCGCAGGCCACGGGGCCGACGATGAACAAACCGTTGACGCAACTGCAGGACATTAGGATGTTGGTCCTCGTCGACCGCATGAACCTGTCCGCCGACCAAATGAAGACCCTGCATACCGCATTGACGGACGTTCTCAACCAAGCAGCCAGTCTGCAGACACTCGCGACACAGTTCCGGCAGGACCTCATCAACTTCAATGGCACAAATGACCAGTTGAACACGCTAATCGAGGGCTACCGCACCAAGCTACACGATGCGATGACCGCTCTGCACGACCAGGCGAAAACGGCACTCGACTCGGTCAAGTCCAGCTTGACGATTGAACAAGGTGAACTCCTGCGCGAGGCGCTCATGCCGCAGATGGGCATGATGCCCGGTGCGGCACCGCGTATGGGATTCATGGGCATGGGCAACGCCCCCGCGCAACCACCACATCCGTTTGGGCAGCGGCCGATGGGACAACAGTTTGGCAATCGCCCGTGGGGAAACAACGGCCAATCCCAGATGAAGCCGATGCGTCCCGGCATGGGAATGAGCGGTGACCACCCGCTGCTGTTCAAGGGCGAGGAGCTGTTCCAGCGGATGCGCTTACTGGACCAGATTATTCAACTGAAGCTGAAGGCAATCGGCAGCTGATCACTTTTCGCTACGGCCGCCCCGGCGATCGCGTCGGGACGGCCGTTTTTTATTTCGCACGGCGGCGAGCGCGTCCGATCGCTTTCACCCGATCACCTGTAATCGATCGCGCGGGAACTGGGTGATCGACTCGCACCCATCCGCGGTCACCACGAGCAGATCCTCAATCCGCACTCCGCCGAACCCGGGGAGATACACGCCGGGCTCGACCGTAACGATCATCCCCGGTTCCAGCGTATCCTTGCTGAGCGGGGACAACCGCGGCCCCTCGTGCACCTCCAGCCCGACCCCGTGTCCAAGCCCATGCCCAAAGTGCTCCTTGTGGCCCGCAGCATCGATCACCCGCCGTGCCGCAGCGTCAACCTCCACCCCGGACGCACCCGGCTTGAGCGCAGCCACCCCGGCGCGGTTGGCGCGCAGGACGAGGTCGTACAACTCCTTCGCCTTCGGAGACGGTTCCCCAATCGAAAACACACGCGTCATGTCCGCGCAATAGTGGCTCACCCGCGCGCCAATGTCGCACAGAAGGAGATCCCCTTCCTTGACCGCGCGGTCCCCGGGCTGGTAATGCGGCAGCGAGGAGTTCTCCCCGGCGGCAATGATCAGATCGAACGACACCTTCTCCGCACCGTTGGTGCGCATCAGCCACTCCAATCGGAGCGCAAGCTCGTGTTCGGTGGCCCCAACCTTGACTTCCTTCAGAAGCGTAGCGAGCGATTCCTCGGTCACCCGCGTCGCCGCACGGATACGGGCGATCTCGTCGGGATCCTTGATCCGCCGCAGCGCTCCCACCGGATCCTCCTCCGCCACGATCTCCACCCCAGTCAAGTTCCCCACCCGAGTGACAATATAGTGGCTCATCCGCCGTGCCGACAGAGCGAGCC
>WFSM01000174.1 GCA_015485945.1 Candidatus Bipolaricaulota bacterium
CCCACTTAAGAAACCGGTTCAGTCTTCCTCCTTGTCGTCGTTGTGTTTGTTGTGGCGCCCGAACTTCATCCCTTCACCGACAAGGTCGCGCAGGTTGATCATGTAGCCGCGCGCCATGTCCAGTGCATCTTCCTTGGGGATACCAGCGTCGACGAGCTTCTTGTAGAACGTCGCCACCGCAGCGGCCATATTTTCCGCCGATTCCGGCGAGTACATGATGTCCCGCAGTCCGCGCAGGAGCGCGGGCACTTTATCCGATACCACATCCAACACCGCTTTCAACTCATCGACATCATCTACATCCATGTTAGACCTCCTTTTTTCTCGTTTTGAATAAGTTCACTCGCCGTCCGAGCAGGCGCAGGTCGCCGTTTACCGGTGCGGTACGCCCGGTGACGGATAGCCCGAGCGAGAACCCGACCAGGAACGAGCCCAGGTCAAGTTGGGCCACCGGCACCTCCCGCGTTGGCACCACCCGCGACCGCACTGTATCCGGCGCGCCGGGCATGCCCGCTATTGCCTGATTCACTGTGCGCCCGAGCCGGATCGTCGTCACAAGTTCGTCACGGCACGCGGCGCACTCCGCGAGGTGACTTACTAGCTCCCGCGTCTCGGCCGCGGACAGGGTTCCGGTCACGTACCACGGCATCAACTCACGTGCGCGTTCGCAATCGATCATTGCAGCACCTCCGCCAACTTGCGCCGGGCGTGAAACATGCGCGATTTTATCGTTCCTTCCGGAACTCCGAGCAACGCCGCAATTTCCGGGTACGAGAGCCCCGCGTAGAATGTAAGGAACACCACTTCCCGTTGCGGTTCCGGCAGGGTGGCAAGCGCTGATGACACCGCCTGTTCCTGCTCGACCACCGCGGCGGGATCGGGAATGGATACGGGTTCGTCCGGCGCGCGCCGCGCCCGTACTTCTTTTCCCAGGAGGCGGTGCGCCTGATGACGGGCGATCCCAAAGATCCAAGTGGACACGCGTGACTGGCCTGAGAATCCGGTTGCCCCGTTCCATACGGCGAGCATAGTTTCCTGTGTCACCTCCTCGGCAAGGTGGCGATCGCGCAGCAGGGTGAGCGCGTACCGGAACACCCGATCGGCAAACCGGTCGTATATGCGGGTGAATGCATCCGCGTCTCCGGTTCCCACCCGTTCCAACAGATGGGCGTCATCTCCCACCATCCCTCCTTATACATGTGGTCGCCGCCAGTCGTTGCGGTGACGTACCACACCGGGATACCGCCGTCGTGCCGCGCGGTTCCGCCGCGGCGTCTCCCACAGCGCCGATGCCCGTACCCCGTCTTCAACCATCCTGCAATAGTGCAGGCGCGAAATGTCTTCGATTGTTCTGCCCCATATATGCATTGTCTTTCCCCTCCTTCCATCGGTTAGTGCGCCGGGGAGGGAAAACGGTTCAATCGCTCCCGAGTTCGACGCGGCAGTGGTCGCCGAGCAGAAGGCTGGTAGCCTGTTGGGAAACCGATTTGCTCACGATAGTTCCCCGACCGATCAATGAGTCAGTAAGGGTCACCCCGGTGATCTCCGCCCCGGCGAGGACGATGCTGGCGCGCATCCGCGTTCCGGTGATGATAGCGTCATCACCGATCGATACGTTGGGCCCGATCTTGGAATCGGAGCACGTCACTCCGTTTCCGATCATCACCGGGCCGATCAGGGTCGAGTTTCTGATTCGCGACCGCGGCCCGACCACCACGTCCCCGGTGACGGCGCAATCGCGGGCGATCGTGCCGTCGATCTTCGTCGCGATGTCCGCGAGCAGCTGCGCATTGGCTGCCAGGAGCTCGGGGGGGCGCCCCACGTCCCGCCACCAGCCGGAGATCCGGTATGGGAGGACGAGACGGCCGTCGTCAATCAGCCGTTGGATCGCATCGGTGATCTCGAGCTCGCCACGGGCGGACGGGCGGATGTGGGCGATCGCGGAGAAGATCTCGGGGGAAAATACGTATGCACCCACAACTGCGAGATTGCTCACCGGCGTCGCTGGTTTTTCCACGAGGCGGACGATCTTGTCGCCGGCAATCTCAGCGACCCCGAAACGGGACGGATCGGGGACGGGATACAGGGTGATTACCGCGTCCGCTTCAGTTTTCACGAATCGTTCCACTGGTCCGGTTACCCCGGCCTCAAGCAGGTTATCGCCCAAGTAGAGAAGAAACGGGTCATCGCCGACAAATCCGTGTGCGCATGCCACCGCGTGGGCGAGGCCGCGCGGGTCTTCCTGGACGACGTAGGTGAGACGCACCCCGAATTGTGATCCGTCGCCGAGGGCGTCTTGAAAACTGCGTTGTGTGTTGGGACCGACCACAATGCCGATGTCGGTGATCCCGGCGTGAGTGAGCGTATCCAGAATGTGTTCGATCACCGGCCGATTGGCAATTGGAATGAGGTGTTTGGGCAGGGAATAGGTGAGCGGTCGCATCCGCGTTCCCTCACCGGCACACAAAACTACTCCTTTCATTGCACCTCCTTATATTGCACTTTCCATTCTACCAAACAGGTGGGGGTTGCGTCTCGTCCGGGCACATGCCTATACTCACGGTATGGCGGAGATCGCGGTTGATGGGCTGACCAAGCGGTTTGGAACAGTGGTCGCGGTTGATCATGTGACAGCGGCGATTAGCTGGGGGGAGTTGTTCGCGATTGTTGGCCCAACTGGGTGTGGAAAGACCACGTTCTTACGGCTGATCGCCGGTTTGATTCACCCCGATTCCGGCGAGATCCGGTTCGACGACGAGGTCGTCAATCGTCTCTCCCCAGCCGAACGGCGGGTGCGCATGGTGTTTCAGGATTTCGCTCTCTACCCGCATCTCAAAGTGTTTGACGCCCGTCGATACTCCAACCTTGGGTTTCCTCTGAAGCTGCGGCGGATGCCGGCACCCCGGGTTAAAGAACTGGTGGAGTCGATTACGCGGCGGTTGCGGATTGGCCATAATCTGTTTGCCCGCCGTCCGGGCGAGCTTTCCGCGGGGCAAAAACAGAAAGTGGCGGTAGGACGGGCGCTTGCACTTCCACCCCGCGTGTTGCTCATGGACGAGCCGCTTGCCAACTTGGATCCCCAGAGCCGGCTTGCCGCCCGCGCCGAGGTCAAACGGCTGCACAACGAGCTTGGTGTCACGACGATTTATGTGACCCATGATCTTGGGGAGGCGTTTTCCCTCGCCGATCGGATCGCGGTGATGCGGGATGGTCAATTCGTGCAAATTGCTGCCCCGCGCGAACTGCAGCGCAACCCGGCGAATGAGTTCGTGGCCGAATTTATCCGCAGTTTTCAGGAGCTAAACCGCGGGTTGCTGGAGGATCGGTGATGATCCAGGGTGGAAACACGGGCTCGACTGTCCGCCTTGAAACGGCGTCGCGAATTGTGGAGGATGGGCTATCAAGCATTACAGGAGGAAGTTTATTGAAACGTGTAACTATTGTGGCACTCATTCTGATCGGACTGATGGGTGGACTGGTGGCTGCTCAGTCCGCACCCCAGACCGCATCGCAGACAATCGCAGCGATTGTGAACGGTGAAGTGATCACCCGCACGATGGTGAGCAACGCATCCCAGCTCACCCAGATCATGCAGTCGCTCATGGCGCAGCACTCACTGTTCGTGGAGGTCATGTTCACCACCAAGGAGGGCAAGGCGTTCATCGAGCAGTATCAGCGCGCCGTCCTCGACCGGATTATCAATTATCGGCTGTTGGTGCAGCAAGCAACTGCGCTCAAGATTCCCGTCGATGAGACCAAGGTCGACCAGCAGGTCACTGACCATCTAAATCAGATCATGCAGCAGAACCACCTCACCCTCGATCAGATTGACAGCATTCTCAAACAGCAGGGCTCGACACTCGAGAAATACAAGGCCGGACTGCACACCAATTTCCGTGAGCAGCTTCTTATCCAGGGATTGCGCGCCCGGATCGTCGGCGGGGCCACGGTCAGTGAGGATGCAATCACGGCCTACTACAACGCGCACAAGAAGGATTACACCGATAGCAAGGGGACCGTAACCCCACTCGCTCAGGTGCATGACAAAATCCGCGCTGCGTTGCTTACGCAAGCACAGGATAAGCTGTGGAACGATTGGTTCGCCAAGGTGAAGTCACAGGCGAAAATCGAGATCAAGATGTAATCTAATCCGACTTTGAATCGCGGGCAGGGAACGACCTTGCCCGCGGTTCCTGTGCGGCTACCGGACAGTTCTCCTCGAATTCGGCCACGTGTCCTTTATCTCCCTCGGTCGTGTGGGGAAGATAAAAGCATGAAAAATGACGGGTTCATGGAGAAGTTAGTTTCACATGCGTCGCTTGACACGATCGATTTTGCCTGTGATTTGGAACGTGCGCTTGCCGATGAGGTCAAGTATCTGCGCCGCGTGATCGCCGCGTACGGGGAAACGGAAACGATCGAGCGGGAGGGGCGTGTGCGTGAGTTGCGCGCCCGCCTGATTGACAAGGACGTCCAGATCGCGCAGCTTCTCGAGGAAAACCGTTTTCTACGCGAGATTATCTCCACCCGTGGGTTGAAATGACTGGCGCTTTCAATTAGGTTTTTACGTTGCTATGGCAAAATCAGGAATAGAAGATCATCTGGAGACCGCACGTACAGAATATCGCCGCCTGGAAGAACAACTGAGCGATCCGGCGGTGATTGCCGATCAATCGTCCTACCGCGATCTGACGCAGCGCTACGCGCACTTACGCCAACTGATCGCGGTGGGGGAGGAATGGGAGCGGCTTACCGAGGCAATCACGGAAGAGCAAGAGCTGCTGGAGGCGAACGACGACCTCCACGATGAGCTGGCAGAGGCGATCACGGCCGACCGCGAGAAGTTGACAGCGCTGGAGCGCCGGTTCTATCTACTTCTTGTCCCCAATGATCCGAACGACGCCAAA
This sequence comes from Candidatus Bipolaricaulota bacterium, assembly GCA_015485945.1. GTDB lineage: Bacteria > Bipolaricaulota > Bipolaricaulia > UBA7950 > UBA9294 > S016-54. Next base: position 4,908 of record WFSM01000174.1, read on the forward strand.
AACGCGATCGTGGAAATACGCGCCGGAACGGGCGGGGAAGAATCGAGTCTGTTCGCTGCTGACTTGTTCCGGATGTACGCGCGCTATGCTGAGGCAAAAAAGTTTAAGGTGACGTTGATGGACTCCCACCCCACTCCGCTCGGCGGGTTTAAGCAGATTGTGTTCGCAGTGGAGGGGAAGGGGGCATACGGGCTGTTTCGCTATGAATCCGGAGTACATCGGGTGCAGCGTGTTCCCGAGACGGAGTCCGCCGGGCGGATCCACACCTCAACCGCGACGGTCGCTGTTCTCCCCGAGGCAGCGGAGGTGGAAGTGACGATCGATCCCAAGGATCTGCGCATCGATACGTTCCGTTCCACCGGCCCCGGCGGGCAGAGCGTGAATACAACCGACTCCGCGGTGCGGATTACCCATATTCCCACCGGGATCGTGGTAAGTTGTCAAGACGAAAAATCGCAACACAAGAATAAAGCACAGGCGATGCGCGTTCTGCGTGCGCGGCTTAAACACCTGTACGAACACGAACAGGAAGAGGAGCTCGCCGCCACACGGCGTTCTCAAATTGGCTCAGGCGAGCGGAGCGAAAAAATCCGCACCTACAATTTTCCCCAGAACCGAGTCACTGACCACCGTATCAACCTCACTCTGTATAAACTCGGGGAAATCATGGAGGGGAATCTTGATCCCATTACCGACGCGTTACGTGAAGCGGCGGTTGACAGGGTACGCGCGGGGAATGCCTGAAGTACACCGAGGTGAATGCGGACCCGGGTGTGGTAAAATTTGGTGGGTAGCAGTGTAACAAAAATAACACAACACACGAGGTGATCGACATGAAATGGGCGCTGGTTTTGTTGGGAGTGGTGGCGATCGGAATAGTTGGGACAGCGGCACCGTTGTCCCTGTGTGCTTACCATGCACCGCAGACGAGTTTGTCCAGTTTGAAGCTCTCGTTGAGCTACCATTACTTTGACGATCCGGCGACTCCGGCGGTTGACGTTAATACCGGCCGGATTGCGATGTCCTACAATCGGATGTTTGATTCCCCCGACTTTGGCTATACCCTGGCCGGCACCGGAACGATTGATCTGGTGAATTTCGCCGTTTCAAGCGGGATTGGACAGGGACACGGGACATTTCGGTATTACTTGAGCTCTATACACCCCATCTTCGGGTTTGGCGGGGTCAACACGACTTACTCGATCGGGCAGACCAAGCCAGCGGTGGATGTGAGCATCGGCGTGGGGTACGGGCGGTTCACTAACGTCACCCCGCTCGCCAAAGCGGTCAAAATCCAGAACGACTTGCTCGCGATGAAGGCGATCTCCAAGCCGTTGTCGGACAAGACGCTGATGGCGGTTGCCACTGATATTGGGAAGCGGGCGGAGTACAAGACGATCAAGGACCTCGTTGCCGCGATTCAGCCGATCATCGAGAAGGATGCGGGCGTGACCCTGGGGGCGCGGGCGATTATCACGATCGAGGACGATATCAACGCTACCGGCGATCAAGTGAGTTGTGGATGGGCGATTCAGGCTGGACTGGGATACGATCTTATCTCCCCAGCGGGCGGGCCGCAGAACCTGTTGGTGACGATTTCCGGCGATGCGGCGTTTGCTCCCCAACCCGGCGCGCAGCTGACACTGAACGGCAACTTCTCCGGTCCGGTCAATATCGTCGCGGAGAACACCCTAACGGTGACCGCCGCCTACAATTACATCGTGAGCCGCGATGTGAGCATCGCCTTGAATTATCAACTGCAGCGCGTACAGCCAAGTTCCGGCGCGGTAACGCTCAGTCAGGCACTGACCGCGGCCGCGACATTCAATGTCAGTGGGGCGAACGTATCGCTTCAAGTCGGATTTTCCAAGGGAGCAACGGCCACCGGATGGTCCAAGGATATTACGCTCTCGGTGGGGATGAACCTTCTGTAACGCCGTCGATCTCGATTAATTCGTCCCGGGGAGACTTCGTTCTCCTCGGGATTTTTTTGTGCTTCGTGGCGCGCGAACACCGCACAGTCTGCGGATCTCGTCCATGTGGGTCTCCGCTGCTTCCCGGCCCGCGGCCACCGCTTGCTGAAACTTGCTGAACGCAAGCATCGTAATCGTGTCTACCTGTGGGTGTAGGTACAGAAATCTATCGGGCAGCAGTTCGATGGCGCGTTTGATCTGGAGCGAGGTCAAGGCCTGCGATGTAATGCGCTGTGCCTGAAACATCACGTCCAGGCTCGTGCGCACGTGGCCGGCGAGGGGAGAGCTGGCATCGATCGCGATCACCACCTGAGCGCCTAATTCGAGCGCCGCATCGATCGGAATCTTGTCGATCACACCGCCGTCAATCAGAAATCGCCCCTGGTGATGTACGGGGTGGAACACTCCAGGCACAGCGGCACTCGCCGCTACCGCCCGATATATCGGGCCGGCGCGCAGGATTACGCGCTCGCCGGTAAGCAGATCGGCTGCCACCGCGGCAAACGGAATTGTCAGCGCGGAGAAATCCTTGTTGGCGGTGAACAACGAGAACAATTTGTACATGCGCGCGATTCGTTCTGGCGGGGTTGTCTCCCGCTTCAGATCATCCCCGCGTACGTATTCCACTACCCCCCGGCCGATTGCCCGCTGAATTTCGCGCGTGGTGCTTTCTGATACCCCGAGAATTTCGTTGAGATCCAGCAAGCCAATGATGGTGTACAACTTGTGCAGGTCCAGTCCCAGTGCCTTAACCGCCCCGATTACCGCTCCCATGCTCGTGCCGGTGATAACATCGATCGGGATGTGATTTTCCTCCAACGCCATCATGATGCCGAGGTGGGCGAACCCCCGTGCGCCACCGCCGCCAAGCGCTAATCCGACCTTCTTCCGCTTTAACAAAAGAAAACCCCCTTCGTCCAGGATAGTAGCCGGATGAAGGGGGTTAAAGCAAGTTTAGACTAGGTTAATACATCGGCGGCGGTGGCGCTGCCGGAGTTTCTTCCTTTTCCTTGATTTCTGCCACTAACACATCGGTGGTGAGGAGCATTCCCGCGATCGAGACCGCGTTCTGCAACGCCGACCGGGTTACCTTCTTTGGGTCGATGATCCCGGCCTCGAACATGTCGCGGTAATCGCCGCTGAGAACGTCAAACCCGACTCCGGGCTTCTGTTCGCGCACCTTTTCCACAATGATCGCGCCCTCGTAACCGGCGTTGTCTGCCAACTGGCGCAGCGGCGCCTCGATCGCCTTGCGCAGGATATTTACTCCTACCTGCTCATCACCGCTGAGGTTAAGCCCGTCGAGCGTCTTGGCAGCGTTAATCAGGGCGGTGCCGCCGCCGGGGAGGATCCCTTCATCGACTGCGGCCTTGGTTGCCTCGAGTGCGTCCTCCATGCGGTGCTTTTTTTCGTTGAGCTCGGTCTCGGTCGGAGCGCCGACTTTGATCACTGCTACTCCACCGGCGAGCTTTGCCTTGCGCTCTTCGAGTTTCTCGCGGTCGTAGTCGGAGTCGGTCGTCTCAATCTGAGCCTCAATTTGCTCAATCCGGCCCTTAATCGCATCCGCCTTGCCCTTGCCGCCGATGATCGTGGTGTTATCGTGATCCACCTTCACGCGTTCGGCACGGCCGAGCATATCCAGGGTTGCATCCTTGACCTGCATCCCGGCGTCCTCAGCGACCACGGTACCGCCGGTGAGGATCGCGATGTCCTCGAGCATTGCCTTGCGCCGATCGCCAAACCCCGGCGCTTTCACAGCACAACTGGTGAGGGTTCCCTTCAGTTTGTTCAATACCAGTGTGGTCAGTGCCTCGCCGGTCACGTCCTTGGCGATGATCAGGATTGGCTTGCCGGCCTGGGCAATCTTCTCCAACAGCGGGACGAGGTCCATCGCGTTCTTCAGTTCGCGATCGGTGATCAAAATGTACGGGTCTTCGAGTTCGACCTCCATCTTCTTCGGGTCAGTGACGAAGTACGGGGAAATGTATTCGCGATCGAACTGCATCCCCTCAACGACCTCGTAGTAGGTCTCGATCGTGTCCGAGTCCTCGACGGTGATTACGCCGTCCTCGCCGACCGCTTCCATCGCGTCGGCGATGATCTTTCCGATCGACTCGTCGTTCGCCGAGATCGTCGCTACCTGAGCGGTCTCTTCCTTCGTCTTGAGAGCACGGCTCTGCTTGCCGAGCTCGTCGACGATCACCGCCGCTCCCTTTTCCAGCCCCCGCTTCAACTCCATCGGGTTCGCGCCGGCGGCGACGTTTTTGAACCCTTCCTCGATCATCGCGTGGGCAAGGATCGTGGCTGTGGTCGTTCCGTCGCCGGCGATGTCGTTCGTCTTGGACGCGACCTCTTTGACAAGCTGTGCGCCCATGTTCTCGAACTCGTCCTTGTATTCCTGCTCTTGGGCGATCGTCACCCCGTCGTTGGTGATATCCGGGCTGCCGAACTTCTTGTCGATGATTACGTTACGGCCGCGTGGCCCCAATGTGATACGCACTGCGTCCGCCAGCTTGTCGATTCCCGCCTTCATCTTGCGGCGAGCTTCCTCCCCGAATATAACTTCTTTTGCCATTATTACCCCCTTTATTCTTCGATCACTGCTAGTATGTCGGTTGCTTTCACCAACAGGAGCTTGTCTTCACCCATCTCCACTTCGGTCCCAGCGAAACTGGAAACGATGATCTCGTCTCCTTCTTTCACTTCGATCTTCTCGTTCGAGCCGACGGCGATGACCTTGGCGCGCACGACCTTGTCGTTTTTCGCGCTCTCCGGAAGAACGATTCCTCCTGGAGTCCGGCGCTCTTCCTCCTCGATCTTCTTCGCCAGGATTCTGTTTCCCAACGGCTTGATCTTCATGTTGAACCTCCTTCTATGGTGTATTTTTTAGCACTCGCATATCCGGCTTGCTAAAACATTTTACTCACAGACCTCCCCGTGGTCAAGGGGAAAAAGAGGAATTGCGGAATACGCGTTGGTAAGCTACATTCTTTTTTATGCCGGCGGGGAAAGTACATCTGCGGATCGAGCTTATTTTGGCGGGTGCGCTCGCGATCGGTGGCGGGGTGCTCGTCGCAACCGGCGTGTTTGCCCGCACGACGGTGGCGGTGTTTTTTGCTGCGTATCTGTTTTCCAGCTTATTTCTTAGTCCCGACCTCGACCTGTGGGAGAGTCGGGCCACCAAGCGGTGGGGAGTCGGTCGGGTGTTGTGGTACCCGTATTCCAAACTGTTTCGACATCGCCGTATCTCCCACCATCTTATTCTCGGGCCGCTAACCCGCATTGTCTATCTGGGAGCGCTCGTCGTTCTCGGGGCGTGGGGATGGTGTGTCATTGTTCACCGGCGCATGGATATACCCGCCTTCCCGCGTGGCGTCATTATCGCGATTGTTCTCGGGCTATACGTTCCCAATCAGATTCATATTGTGACCGATCGCGCCTGGTCGCGACTGCGGCGTTGGAACCGGCGGCGTTAGTCTATATAATCGAGCCGATGAAGACGGTGATTATTTACATGCTGGCGGTAGCGGTCGCATTGAGCGCGGTTGTGATGTACCAGTTTTTTGGCCCGTATTATGAAGTGGGAATCGCGTCGTGGTACGGTCCCGGATTTAACGGGCGTCACACCGCCAACGGCGAGATCTACAATATGAACGGGATCAGCGCTGCCCACAAGACGCTTCCGTTTGGGACAATCGTTCAGGTAGTCGACTTGGAGACGGGCAAAACCGTGGTTGTGCGCATTAACGATCGCGGTCCGTTCATTAAGGGACGGATTATCGACCTATCCAAGGGGGCGGCGGAGAAACTGGGAATCATCAACAAAGGAATCGCTAAGGTCGGCCTGCGTATCCTCTATCTGCCTAAACCAACCAAATAAAAATGCGCCTGTGCGTGGTCCCGTCGTGAGAAGCCGGCGAGCGCTTCACAAGGGGCCGACTCAGGTTAAGTGATCCTCTAACACCCGTAGAGACCGGCTTACCGCTGCTCCCTTCCGGGCCTGACGGGGTTCACCGGCGTGCGCCGTAGAGGGCTCAACCCTCAACACCGACCGCCTCGAGGACGGGCCTCACCGCCTTCCCCCTCAGGGAACCCTTCGGCTC
>WFSM01000175.1 GCA_015485945.1 Candidatus Bipolaricaulota bacterium
GCATGAAACCTGCGCCAGAGCGCGTCGGGCACCTCGGTAGAGTAGGACTCCACCGGGCAAGCAAGACCCGACACCACAAGATGCCGTCGGGCATGAAGCCCAACGCTACGAAAAACCCGGTTCCCGACGCTACGAAAAACCCGGCTTGCGTAGCGTTGCACCTTGTGTGCAACGTTGGTTTCCTGTGTCCGTGTGGCGATAGGGCGATACTTTCCCCCGCCGTCCCCGCCGACGCGTCGCTCCTGCGTACGAGTTACATGGCCACTCACACCGATGCCCAAATGGAGCGCGTGCTTGAGGTGTTTGCTCGCCAAGGCGAGAAATACGGCCTGATTTGAGCGCGGAGCGGCGTGTGTCCGCAGTTCATTTCTGGGTAATCGTCCCCTAATTTAAGCCCCCATGTGTGTGGAATAATTAAGGGAGAGATGGCCGAAATAAACTTTGCCCCTCGGTCTGGCGCTGCGGTCGCGGGTTTCCTTCACCGCAATCGGGAAAAGTGCGATAATCCCTCAGGGGACACCGGGAGCTGAAACCGAAGTTTTTGAAATCCAATGCGGGTTTGGGTATAATTTGCTTGGGTGGTGCAATGGTATACGAAGCCGATCAAATTAAAGTACTGGAGGACTTAGAGGCGGTACGCGTCCGGCCCGGGATGTACATCGGGAGCACTGGACAGGCCGGATTGATGCATCTGATCGAGGAAATTATCGATAACTCGATCGATGAAGCTCTCGCTGGTTACTGCACTGAAATCCACGTTACCGTGCATCCGGACAACTCGGTCACCGTGTGGGATAACGGCCGGGGAATGCCGGTTGGGATTCATAAGGAAGCCGGCATCAACGCGGTCGAGCTCGTGATGACCACCCTGCACGCGGGGGGAAAGTTCGACAACAAGAGCTACCGCGTGAGTGGGGGATTACACGGGGTTGGAGTATCGGTGGTTAACGCCCTGTCCGAGTACATGCGTGTTGAGGTGCGACGCAACGGCAAGATTTACCGCCAGGAGTTCTCCCGCGGGCAGAAACTGACCGAGCTCGAAGTGGTCGGTGAGGCAGCAGATACCGGGACGACGATCACGTTCCTCCCCGATCCTGAGATTTTCGACGAAGTTAAGTATAACTTCTCCAAGCTCTCGCATCGGCTGCGTGAGCTGTCCTACCTAAACGGTGGGTTGCTCATCATCCTCACCAACGAGGTTGCCGGGGTAACGCGTCGGTATCAGGCCAAGGGTGGAATCGTATCGTTTGTCAAGGAACTGGCGCAGAACAAAAGCCCGCTCCATTCGGAGCCGCTCTACGTGCATGGGACGGAGAGCGGGATTGAGATTGAGATCGCGATGCAGTTCACCGACAGCTACGATGAATCGATCTTCGCGTTTGCCAACAATATCAACACTGTTGACGGCGGCACGCACCTTACCGGGTTCAAGACCGCCCTCACCAAGTTCCTGAACGACTACGGCCGCGATAAGAAGATCCTGCGCAAGAATGATTCCAACCTGCGCGGCGATGACATCCGCGAGGGGTTAGTGGCGATTATCTCGGTGAAGATCCCGGAGCCGGAGTTCGAGGGTCAGACCAAGACCAAGCTCGGTAATCCGGAGGTGGCGAGCATCGTCGCCGGCATCCTCCAGGAAGAACTCGGACTGTACTTCAAGAAACACCCCAAGGTGGCGCGGGTAATCATCGAAAAATCGGTCACCGCCAGTCGTGCGCGTGCCGCGGCCGCAAAGGCGCGCAAGATGGTGCGCCGCAAGGGCGCGCTCGCGTCCACTACTCTTCCCGGAAAACTGGCCGACTGTTCGAGCACCGATCCGACGAAGAGCGAGCTGTTCATCGTCGAGGGAGATTCCGCCGGTGGGAGCGCCAAACAGGGCCGTGACCGCACGTTCCAGGCAATCCTCCCGCTGCGGGGAAAGGTGTTGAACGTGGAGAAGGCCCGGCTCGCCAAGCTGCTCGACAACAAGGAGCTGCATTCGATCATCACCGCCCTGGGGACCGGGATCCGCGATGAGTTCAACCTCGACAAGCTGCGCTATCACAAACTGATCCTGATGGCCGATGCCGATGTCGACGGCGCGCACATCCGCACCCTATTGCTCACGTTTTTCTACCGCTATTTGCGCATGTTGGTTGAGCACGGCTACGTGTACATCGCTCAGCCGCCGTTGTACCAGGTGAAAGATGGGAAGAAGACGCTCTATCTCTATTCCGACGAGGAATTGGATGCGTTTCGGGCGGAGCATACCGGCAAATTCGCGCTCAAGCGGTTCAAGGGGCTGGGAGAGATGAATCCACATGAACTATGGGAGACAACGATGAACCCGGAGAAACGAATCCTGAAGCAGGTGGAAATCCGCGACGCGCTTGAGGCAGACGAGGTGTTCTCCACGCTGATGGGAAGCGACGTCGCCCAACGACGGGACTTCATCCGGGAAAACAGCGACAAGATCACAACTCTCGATATTTAAAGGAGGTCCGGATGAAACGGTACTTGATCGCAATCGTTGTGGTTCTGGTGGTGGCGACGGCGTCTGGTGTGGGATATGCAACGTCGGTCGGGGTGAGCATGGGGTTCGATCCAACCGGAGTTGTTATGGCCAACGTGCTCGCCACCGTCGGAGTGGGAAACATGATCAACCTGCGCGCCGAGTTGGGATTGTCCACGTTCAGTGTGTCCGGATTGATGCTCCTCGACGGAATGGCGCTTATTCATTACCCGATCGACGTGGCCAACCCGTTTGCCGGCGTGGGGATCGGCGGTGCGTTCACCCGGGCGGGGACGAACGCGTTCACCGTCGAAGGTGTGCTTGGGACCGACATCGCCCTGTTTCCCCCAATGTCGACGTTCATCGATGTGCGTTACATCGTCCGCTTCACCCCGTACGGAATCGATGCTGGGCCGTTGTTTGAAGCGGGGGTGGCGTTTAACTTCTGAACGGTCGGGTTTGATACCGTGCCGATCACACGCGCACTTGGACGGAAGTAGAGATGGTTAGCCCGCTTTCCGCCCTTGCTGCCGCGCTTGGCGTTCCTGCCGCACCGGGATGGGACGGGACCGAGATCACCGGGATCAGCTACGACTCCCGTCGCATCAAGCCGGGGGAGATTTTCGTCGCGATCCCTGGGTTCGTCACCGACGGGCATGATTACGTGCCCACCGCCGCTGCCCGCGGTGCGGCAGCCGTTGTCAGCGAGCGCGCAGTGGATACCACCGTGCCCACAATCATCGTCCCCAACTCCCGCATCGCCCTCGCGCAGTTGGCAGCCGCGTTCTTCGGACATCCAACGCACGACTTGTTCACCGTCGGGGTCACAGGGACAAACGGCAAGACGACCGTGTGTCATCTCGCCGCTCACATCCTCGGATCAGATGCGACTGCACTTCTGAGCACGGTCGCCACCGAACAGCGGGGAATGCACGCGGTTACCACTCCGGAGGCCCCATTCATTCAGCAATTCGCGTGGGGGGCAGTGCACGCC